>DAOUGF010000904.1:0-5750 GCA_034429295.1 Chloroflexaceae bacterium | reverse complement strand
CCGCCCCCTGCCCCCCCGCCGGAGGGGGCAGCGCCCCCTCCGGACCACCCCCAAGCCGGAGGGCCGTACCGTGCTGCCGGCTGGAGGCGTACCCGTCTCATTGTCGGGCAGAGCCATCCGCCTCGGCTGGCAGCGGATCTACGGTCGGGGAGGTGTGCGAGCATCGGTTGTGCCGCCTCCGCACACCGGGTTCAGGAAAGTTTGCCTGCGGTGGAGTGGCGCCGGCACGCCGGATCGTGCAGGGCGCAACCAGCGGAGGAATGTCACCGCGCTCGGCTAGGGCTCAAGCCCGTCGATGGGACGAGGGAGCAGATCAGCGGTGGCACGGCACTGGCCTCCTACTTGGGGTCCAGGGGCGAGGCCCTGGCGCGGGGGGTGTCGGGGGGCGTGCGTACGCCCCCTGACAAATCAAGCGCGGGGCGGCAGCGCCCATAAGCGGGCATGGGCAGCCTGCCCACCTTCCAAGCGGGGACGCCAGCGCCCACGCCTGGTCTTGGGTTCAGGCCGCATGCTATACTCGATTCCATAACAGCGGCTGGCAGGGAGGCGGTGATGCAACGGCAGTTTCAGCAGTGGTTCGCAGCTCTTCCCTATAGCGATGCCCTCGAGCGTCGCCAGGCGATGCTCCTCCAACTTATGGAGTTGAGCGTCGCCCTGGTGGCGGTGGTGATGCTCCCGCAGACGCTCTTCAGCGGGGGCGACGGGGCCAGAGTGCAGCTCGCGACGATCGTCCTGATCCTGGTCGCCCTCAGCACCGCAGGTGCCATCTCCCTGCTGCGCAGCGGCCGATTGCAGGCGTCGGCGCTGGCGATGGCAGCAACGATCATCATCGCCCTTACCCTGCTGGTCTACCACAACAGCTTCGAAGATAGCGGCGTGATCCTCTTCGCCTATGCCCTACCGATCACCCTTGGCGGCATGCTGGCCGGCAAGCGCGGCATCCTGCTCACGGTGCTCAGCTGCATCTTCGGGGTCTTGCTTGTGGTCATCCTGACGAACTTGGGCGCGCCCGGCGCCGGCGCCGGCGCCGGGCCGGTCGAGGGCCAGGCCCCGATCTCTTCGCTGATCTCCTTCGCTGTGCTCGCCGGATTGCTGGGCCTGTTCATCGGCAGCCTGAACACGCTAGCGACCGAGGCCCTGGCGGTACGCGCCGCCCGCGAGCAGGAGCTCGAGGCCCTGAGCTCCACCCTGGAGCAGACGGTCCACGAGCGCACCAGTGATCTTGAGAACGCCCTGAACAGCCTGCAGAGCCGTGCCGCTGAGGCCGAGCGGCTGCTCGCCGAGAACGCCAAGCAGCGGGAGGCGATCCGGGCCCTGAGCGTGCCGGTCCTGCCGCTTAACCGCAATACGCTGGTGATGCCGCTGGTGGGCGAGCTCGATAGCGCCAGGCTGGAGGAGATGCAGACGCGGGCGCTTGAGGCGATCGAGCGGTTCGCCGCCCGCCACCTGCTGATCGACATCACCGGTGTGGCCCTGATCGATACCTACGTCGCTAAGGGCTTGATGCAGGCGGTGCAGGCTGCCCGGCTGCTCGGCGCCGAGGTCGTCCTGGTAGGTGTGCGCCCCGAGGTCGCCCAAGCGATCGTGGGGCTCGGGATCGACTTCAACCATCTGCGGGCATACCCCGACTTGGAGAGCGCGCTGCGCTGAAGGTGCCTGCTCCGCGTCTCAGCGCGCTCCCCTCGCTTGTGGTATGCTACCGCGTATGCCAGAGCTGATCACCACACCTGAGGGGCTGCGCATCCTGGTAGAGGAGCTCCCCCACACCTACTCCGTCTCGATCGGCTGCTTTGTCGCCGCCGGCGCGCGCCACGAGGCGCCCGCCCATAGCGGCGCTGCCCACTTCATCGAGCATATGCTCTTCAAGGGCAGCGCCCGCTACAACTCCGCCCGCCTGATCTCGCAGGCCGTCGAGGGCGTGGGCGGCATGCTCAACGCCTCCACCGCCTACGAGTCCACCGTCTACTACGCCAAGGTGGCCACGATCCATGTGGATCGCGCGGTTGATGTGCTCGGCGATATGATCCTGCGCCCGCTCTTCGAGCCGCACGAGCTGGAGAAGGAGCGCCGGGTGATTATCGAGGAGATCCGCGGCCTGCAGGACGCGCCCGGCGACTGGGTCCACGAGCTGCTCCAGCAGAAGATGTGGGCCGACAGTCCCCTCGGCCGCGATATCGCCGGCAGCGTCGAGACGGTGAGCGCCATCGGCCGGGCCGACCTGATGAGCTACTGGCAGCGCTACTACAACCGGGCCAACACCGTGATCTCGGTGGCCGGCAATATCGACCTGGCTTCCGCGGTGCAGGTCGTCAGCGCGGCCTTCGCCGAGCTGCCGGCCGGCCCCCCCACGCCGCCCCAACCCCGTCCCGTGCCTCGCCCCGGCCCGTGCCTCTCGCTACTCTCCCGCGACACCGAGCAGGGGAACTTCTGCCTCGGGCTGCCCGGCCTCGCCTATGGCGACCCGGACCGGCGCCCGCTCCAGGTGCTTGACTCGATCCTCGGCGGCGGCATGTCGTCCCGACTCTTCCAGCTGCTGCGTGAGGAGCACGGCCTGGCCTACAGCGTCGGCTCGTACCATAACGATCTCTCCGACGCGGGGATGTGGGTGGTCTACGGCAGCGTTGATACCGAGGCGCTGCGGGACGCGATCGCCCTCGCCCTGGAGATCCTGCGGGACCTGGCGCGCAGCGGCGTGACAGCCGATGAGCTGGCGATGGTGAAGGAACAGGTGAAAGGCGGTCTGCTGCTCTCGCTCGAGGATACCTGGTCGGTCGCGTCGCGTAACGGCGCCCACCTGCTGCGCTACGGTCACGTTATCCCTGTGGAGCAGGTGGTGGCCGAGGTGGAGGCGGTGACGGCGGCCGATGTGCAGCGGGTGGCCCGCCGCCTGATGCGCAGTAGCGCCTTGCATCTCTCGGTGATCGGCCCGTACGGCGCCGACGACCGCCGCGAGCTTGAGGCGCTGATCGCCGAAGGGCTGTAGGCTCGGGGATGCGCCTCCGGCGCTCGCCTCGAACCGCAGCCAGCAAGAACCATGGCACAGATCGCGATCGTCGGAGCGGGGGTGGCCGGGCTGGCCGCCGGGCGCACGCTGGCCGGCGCCGGTCACGCCGTGACCGTTTTCGAGCAGAGCAGCAGGGTCGGCGGGCGCGTCCTCACCCGCCGGGTGGAAGGCTGCGCCATTGACCTCGGCGCGAACTATTTCAAGGCGCCCTCAGCTGAGCTCCAAGCCCTCGTGACGGAGCTTCCCGGCGCCGTCGATATTGAGCTGCCGGTCTGGACCTTTGATGCTGCCGGCTCCGTGGCTCCCGGCGATCCCGAGCAGAACGCCGAGGCGAAGTGGACCTGGCCGGGTGGCCTCGACGCCCTCCCCACGGGGCTCGCTCGCGGCCTCGACGTGCGCTACGAGACGAGGGTTGTGCAGGTGGTGCAGGGCGATACCAGACGACCGACGACCGACCACGGACGACCAATGAGCCCTGTAGGGAAGCCTCTGACCTTTGACGACAGTGAGGTAGGGACCCGGGCCGGGCGTTCGTCGGTCGTCGGTCGTCGGTCGTGGCTCCTGATCGACGCCTCCGGCGCCGCCCACGGCCCCTATGACGCGCTGCTGCTGACGCCCCCAGCGGCCGAGAGCGGCGCGATCATCGAGGCGAGCAAGATCGCCGCCAATGTACGGGCGGAACTGCTGGCGGCCCTCGCGCCGGTGCGCTACCGGCGCTGCATCTCGGTGGCGCTCGCTTACCCACACCGGCCGGCCGTGCCGTGGTACGCGCTGGTCAACAGCGACCGGCGCCACCCGATCTCCTGGTTGGCCTGCGAGCATGTGAAGCCGGGGCGGGCGCCCGCCGGGGTGGGGCTGCTGATGGCGCAGATGGCCCCGGAGTGGAGCGAGCGGCATTGGGAGGCGCTGCCTGAAGGCACATATGCCGGCCAGTTGCCCGACGCCGTGCTCGCCGTGCACACGCTGCTGCGCCCGCTGCTCGGCGCTGAGCTAGGGGCGCCGCTCTGGGCCGACGTGCAGCGCTGGCGCTATGCCCTGCCCGACGCCGCCTGCGGCCCAGCACCCACCGCCGAGCGGGCCGGTATCTATCTCGCCGGCGACATGCTGATGGGCCAGGGTCGCATCCACCTCGCCATCGAGAGCGGCTGGGCAACGGCACGGCGGATTATGTCTGCTGGCACTCTTTTCCATTGAGTGCTAGAATGTTCTTGACAAATTTGTCCCACTTGGGTACTATACACGGCGGTTAGCACTCTCAGTGGAAGAGTGCTAACCGCCGGTCGTTTTTGCTTCAGACGTATGGAGGAACAGCAGCCATGGCCGATTTCCGGATCAAGCCTCTCGGCGACCGGGTGGTGGTCAAGCCAGCGGAGCGTGAGGAGAAGACCAAAGGCGGTATCTTCCTGCCCGACACCGCCAGCAAGGAGCGCCCGATGGAGGGTACGGTGCTGGCCACAGGCGAGGGCCGCCGCGACGACAACGGGAAGCTTGTCCCGATGAGCGTCAAGGCAGGCGATAAGGTGCTCTTCGCTAAGTACAGCGGCACCGAGTTCAAGGTTGATGACGTCGAGTATCTGATCCTCTCGGAGAAGGACATCCTGGGTGTCATTCAGGAGTAGCGTCGGCCTTAGTTCTGCAATAGAAGGAGAAACTCGGCAATGCCGAAGCAGCTTTACTTCAACGAGGAGGCGCGCCGCTCCCTCAAGCGCGGCGTGGATATGGTCGCCGACGCGGTGAAGACCACGCTTGGCCCCCGCGGGCGCAACGTCGCCATCGACAAGAAGTTCGGCTCCCCCACCGTCACCCACGACGGTGTGACCGTGGCCAAAGAGATCGAGCTGAAGGACCCCTTTGAGAATATGGGTGCCCAGCTCCTCAAGGAGGCCGCCACCAAGACCAACGACGTGGCCGGCGACGGCACCACCACCGCCACCGTGCTGGCCCAGGCGATCGTCACCGAGGGCCTGAAGGTTGTGGCCGCTGGCGCCAACGCCATGCTGCTCAAGCGCGGCCTCGACAAGGGCGCTGAGGCGCTCGTCGCCACCATCAAGGCCGCCGCCACCCCCGTGCGCGACCGGGCCGACATCGCCCACGTGGCCACCAACTCGGCCGCCGACAGCGAGATCGGCGATCTGATCGCCGAGGTGATGGAGAAGGTCGGCAAGGATGGCGTGATCACGGTCGAGGAGTCCAAGGGTGTCGCCTTCGAGAAGGAGTACACCGAGGGCATGCAGTTCGACCGCGGCTACATCTCGGGCTACATGGTCACCAACGTGGAGCGCCAGGAGGCCGAGCTCGAGGATCCCTACATCCTGATCACCGATAAGAAGATCTCCAGCATCCAGGATATCCTGCCGGTGCTCGAGAAGGTGCTGCAGGTCACGAAGAACTTCGTGATCATCGCCGAGGACGTTGACGGCGAGGCCCTCGCGACCCTGGTGGTGAACAAGCTCCGCGGCACGATCAACGCCCTGGCGATCAAGGCGCCCGGCTTCGGCGACCGCCGCAAGGCGATGCTCCAGGATATCGCTATCCTCACCGGCGGTACGGTGATCTCCGAGGAGATCGGCCGCAAGCTCGACAGCGCTACGATCGAGGACCTGGGCCGCGCCCGCAAGGTGGTGGCCACCAAGGACGACACCACGATCATCGAGGGCCGCGGCGATGAGGCGGCCATCCGCGCCCGCATCGAGCAGATCCGCGCCCAGATCGAGACCACGACCAGCGACTTCGACCGCGAGAAGCT
>DAOUGF010000903.1:0-1945 GCA_034429295.1 Chloroflexaceae bacterium | reverse complement strand
ATGTTCTGCAGCGCGCGGATGCGCTCCGGCTCGGCCAGGTCTGCCACGAGCAGATACTCTGCCCCGCTGGCGGCGCCGAAGCGGGGCGCGACGCCCAGCCCTGTGTTGCGCAGCGTCGCAGCACCGCCGCTCACCGCCCGCGGCCCGATATCGAAGCAGTCGGCGGTCGCCGGCCCACTGAGCGGGTGGCGGAAGTGGGCCGTGTGTACCACGCCCCAGAGCCAGCCCGCGGGGCTAGCGCCGAAGCTGGCCCGCAGCTCCGCAAGCGCCGCTGCCGCGCAGGCGCGCACGGCGTCTTGGATATCACCGCCGAGCCAATCGGTTCGCTCTTCCTCAAGGGCGCGCATGCCCGCGCTACCGAGCCCGGTGAGCAGCGCTCGGAGGTGGGCCGGCACGTTTCGCTCGCTCAGCCGGGCCGCCCACACGCGCATGAACATCTCGAAGGCGGTGGGCGCCGCCGTACCGGGCTCATAGCGGTAGTCCCAGCCCTCAAGCATGCCCCGCAGCTCCGCGCAGTCCGGATCATCGGCGGCTGCCAGGTGGCGCAGGATGATCGGGCAGCAGCGGGCGGCCCGCGGGGAGTAGGTGTCGTGTTGCAGGGCCTCGCTGAGTACGCGATCTGCTCTTGCCTTGGTGCCGAGCCGCTCGCGGATGCGCAGCGTGCGGTCGCCCGAGGCGAAGGCGCCGGTAAAAGGATAGGGGTAGTCGTCGGCTACCGGCGCGCCATTCGCGCTGCAGACGAAGCCATCGGGCGGGCTCTCCAGTCGCGGCATGGCCTCGAAGGGCACATAGCCCAGCCAGCGGTCCTCCGGCACAGCCGCGTCGCGGTAGCCCCTGGTGACGCGCCCGCGCAAAGGGATGCGCCCGGCGCACTGGTAGCCCACCCGCCCGCCGGCCTCGGCGACGACCCAATTGAAGACCGGGACGGCCCAGTTCGCGACGGCGTTGCGGAACTCCTCCCAGCTCTGGGCGCGGCCGAGGGCGAGCATCCCCCGCACATCCTCTATGTGCTCCTGGCCGACCCAGCGCAGCGCGAGGGGCGGGTCGCCCTCGGGATTCACTGGCTGCAGCAGGTGGTTGACGATCGTGCCGCGGGCGGTGCGGCGCAGCGTCAGCCGGTGGGGCGCCTGACCGCGCACGGCGATCGTCTCGTCCCACTCCTCGAAGCGGCGCCACTCCGCACCGTCGCGGTAGCGCGCCGGGTCGTCGGGGTGGGGCTCCTCAGCGTAGAGGTCGCGAGTCGAGGTGTTGTTGTTCGTCAGGCCCCAGGCGATCCGGCGGTTGCTGCCGAAGAGCAGCCCGGGTGCGCCGGCCCATGCGGCCCCGGCCGCATCGTCGCGGGGCCCGCTAAGGCGGCACTCATACCAGTTCGCAGGGAGCATAAAGCCCTGGTGCGGGTCGCTGGCGAGCAGGCCCGCCCCGGTGCCGCTGCGGCGGCCATCGATTGCCCAATTGTTGCTGCCGAGCGCGCTGCTGTCCGCGCCAGCATGCAGCCCCGGCGCGCCGCCGGGGAAGGAGGGCGCCAGCGCTGCCGGGGGGTAGGGGCTGCCTGGGGGTACGATCCGCTCGTTGGCGAACTCCGGCGTGAGCAGCGCCGACCGCAGGGCCGGATCGCTCACATAGCGCTCGATGGCCGTGGCCGCCGTGAGGCTGGCGAGCCGACCGTTGAGCGACCACCAGAAGCCTCGCAGGGCCGCGATCACGTCGGCGGGGCGCCAGGGCTCCGGCTCGTAGCCGAGGATAACGAACTCCACCGGCAGTTCCCGCCCGAAGAGCTCGACGCCCCGGTTTATCCCGGCGACGAAGGCGCTCAGCTCGGCGCTGGTGGCCTCATCCAGCAGCTCGACTTCCCGCTCGGCGATCCTCGCCAACTCCAGCGTGCGGTGGGTGATGTCGGAACTCAGGTAAGCCGGGCCGAGATGCTCCGCCAGCCGGCCCTGGCCGC
>DAOUGF010000902.1:0-1705 GCA_034429295.1 Chloroflexaceae bacterium | reverse complement strand
CCCCGACCGCAGATCCGCCGCCAGCCGAGGCGGATGGCTCTACCCGACAATGAGTCGGGTACGCCGCCAAGTGGCGGCACGGTACGGCCTTCCTGCTTGGGGGTGGTCCGGAGGGGGCAGCCGCCCCCTCCGGCGGGGAGCACGAGGGGCGGAGCCCGCTCGCAACACCACCCACCGTGCAGGTGGTACCGCCTCGGGGGAGCGCCCCGAGAACGCCCGGCGGGGGAGCGCGAGGGGCGGAGCCCGCTCGCAACACCACCCACCGTGCAGGCGGTACTGGTTCGGGGCAACGCCCCGAGGCCTCAGCGGGGAGCGCGAGGGGCAGCGCCCCAAGGACTTTGCTCATGCCCGCTCTACTTGCCCGCCTCTCGCCGCTTGCTTGCTCATGTGTGCTATGCTTAGGGGGCCGCCCGGATGGGCGCGCCCCCTTTGCGTGCACCCTATGAAGATTCTGCACCTGGCCGACCTGCATATCGGCGTGGAGAACTACGGCCGCATCGACCCGGCCACCGGCCTCCACACCCGCCTGCTTGACTATCTCGACCGCCTCGATGAGGCGCTCGCCTTCGGCCTCGAGGCCGGCGCCGACATCGTGCTGATAGCCGGCGACATCTACAAGAACCGCTCGCCGAATCCCACCCATCAGCGCGAGTTCGCCAAGCGCGTGCACCGCCTCCGCTCCGCCGGCATCCCCGTCTTCATCCTCACCGGCAACCACGACATCTCCCCAAGCGTTGGCCGGGCCCACTCGGTGGAGATCTTCGACGCCTTGGGCGTGGAGGGCGTTACGGTCGCCGACCGACCCAGGCTCCACGTGATCCCCACCGCCGCCGGCCCGCTGCAGATCATCGCCGTTCCTTGGGTGACACGCCACACCCTGCTCACCCGCGACGATATGCGCGACGCCTCCTTCACCGAGATCGAGTATCAGCTGCGGCGGCGCTTGGAGCAGTTCGTCGAGCAGAAGGCGCGGGAGCTCGACCCGGCGATGCCCGCGATCATCGCCTTCCACGGCAGCGTCGAGGGCGCCCAACTCGGCGCCGAGCGCGCCATCACCCTCGGCCAGGATCTCGTGCTGCCCCGCTCCGTGCTGGCCCAACCCGGCGTGGCCTACGTGGCCCTCGGCCACATCCACAAGCATCAGGCGCTCCACCACGATCCGCCGATGGTCTATCCCGGCAGCCTGGAGCGGGTGGATTTCGGCGAGCGCGAGGAGCCGAAGGGCTGCGTGCTGGTTGAGATCGACGGCCAGCGAGTGAACTGGCGCTTTCATCAGCTGCAGGCCCGGCCTTTTGTGAGCATCGAGAAGGATCTGCGGCCCCTCAGCGACCCGCTTGGCGCTGTCGCGACCCTGATCGAGCGGCAGGAGCTGCGGGAGGCGGTGGTGCGGCTCGAGTTGCAGGCCACCCGCGAGCAGGCCGCTATGCTCCGCGAGGAGGAATTGCGCCGCCTACTGACTGAGGCCGGCGCCTTCCATATTGCCGCGGTGAATGTGAACGTGGAGCGGGTGGAGCGCCGGCGCTACGCGGGCGTCGAGCAGGAGCTGCTCAGCGGCCTCACTCCCCGCCGCGCTCTCGAGCTCTACCTGCGGAGCAAGCAGCCGCCCCTCAGCCCCGAGCGGATCGCCGCGCTGCTGGCCGCCGCTGACGAGCTGATGGGCGTGGAGGCGCCGCAGCCAACCGCGATCTCTGAGGTATAGGTTAGG
>DAOUGF010000901.1:0-6376 GCA_034429295.1 Chloroflexaceae bacterium | reverse complement strand
TAGCGGTGGCGGCCAGCGCCCTGGTGGGCGGCCTGGTGGCCGCCCGCCGGCCAGAGAACCCGGTCGGCTGGCTCTTTCTCGGCAGCGCCTTCTGCTACGGACTTTTCGCCCTGACGACCGAGTACGTCGTAGGAAAGAGCCGGTGTGCGAGGGGCGGGCCGGAGCTTCACCCCGGCGCCAAGCAGGCCAGCAGCTGCCCCTGCAGGCTACCCCAGGGCCTGAGCGAAGTCAGCGGGCGCTGCCGCCCCGCACCCCGCCTGCCTTGTCAGGGGGCGTACGCACGCCCCCCGACCCCCCCCGCGCCAGGGGCCTCGCCCCTGGACCCCAAGCAGGAAGCCCGTACTGTGCCCACGGCCTGCGGGCGACCCGACCCATCGACGGGCTTGTGCCGTAGCCCTGCACAGGGCACATGCACGGTGGTTGCGCCCTGCGCGATCCGGCGTGCCGGCGCCACTCCACCACAATACCTGTGGGCAGCGAAGCTGCGGGGTAACTGGCGCCTCGCTGGTAGTGCCACTCCCGCTCTCGGCGCAGAGGGGCATGCAGCGATGGCATGCGGATTGAGGCGGTCGTCGGCTTCGGGGGTTCCAAAGGGGCAGCCGCCCCCTTGGCGGGGAGCGCGAGGGGCGGAGCCCGCTCGCAAGCCTGCTCACCATGCAGGTGATACGGGCTTGGAGCAGCGCCCCGCAAGAAGCATATTGGTGACGCCAAGCCGGGGAGCGGGGCCGGCGCCTCGCTGACTTTGCATCAGCCCTACATGCTACCCGGCGCCCTGTTGCGCGTCGGTCGCTGGCGGCTTGTACTGCAGCAGGCGACGCAACAGCGGGTGGAGCGTGTAGGTGCGCTCGATCGGGTTGTAGAAGCAGCAGCCGCGATCGGCGAGCGTCGTCAGGTCGCGGCGCACGCCGTGCACCGTATCGCCGGTGCGAGCCGCGATGATGCTGGCGAGCTGGGCGGCGCTGAAGGGCTCGGCCACGCCGCGGGCCGCATCGATCAGGGTGTCGAGCCGTCGCCACTCCTCGTCGGAAGCCGGGCTGAGCAAGCGTCGCAGCAGGTCGGCCACGTAACGGCTGTAGCTGGCCGCGTCCTGGGTGAAGACGGCCGCGTCGATCGGCACGTGCTCCAGCAGCGCGGCGTGGACAGCATCGAGGCAGCCGGACTCCTCGAGCCTGGCGATCAGGTCCTGATCCCGGTAGACTTGGGCCGGCAGGTCGGCGCCTGCCTCGGCGGCCCGCCGGCAGAGGCCCCGCAGCCGCTCGACCCAGCGCTCGCTGCTGCCCTGGCCGTGGTGGAGGGGCATCACGGAGAAGTAGAGCCACTCGTTGAAGGCCCGCGGCTCAGCGCCGGGCTGTTCGACGAGGCGCTCGTAGTAGATCTCCTCCAGCTCGTGGTAGATCGCCATCAGGCGCTGCGGATTGTCGCGGCGCAGCTCGGCCTCGACGGCGCGGCGCAGCGCCCGCGTGAAAACCGTTCGCTGCTCCTGGTTGTAGTCGATATGGCCGCGGCCCTTCAGCTCGATCAGCACATCCTGAAGGATGCGGGGCGTCCGCGTGGGCGCCGAGCTCCAGCCGGCCAGGAAGCGGTTGAGCAGCCGCTGCATCACAGGCGCCTGCACCGAGCGCATCACGCCCACGACGGCCACAACCGCCCGAGCCGGCGCGCTGAGCTCGCCGAGGCGCGGCTCCGGCCCTTCTGGCGGGGGCGCGCCGGTGAAGTGGCGCAGCAGCGTCTCGATCGCGGCCGGGTGGCCGAGGGCCAGGTCGTGCAGCGGCCGGCCGAGTGGCCCGCGGGCTGCCTGCTTGGCGATGGCGAGGGTCTCGTCCAGCACAAGCTGGGGCAGCGTCACCGGCTGGCAGCGCTCCCGCAGCTCCCAGAAGTGCCAGTTGAGGGGCGCCCGCGAGGCGAGCAGCACCAGGGCCGGCGTGCGCTCGGCGACGGGTTTGATCAACGTCCGCTGCACGGCCGGCCACTGCTCCAAGTCGTCGAGGCCGTCCAGCAGCAGCAGCCACGGCGCCTCGGGGCTAATCGTCTCAGGCAGCCTGGCGGTGAGGGCGAGGCCGAGCGCCGCGAGGGCCGGGTGCTCGGGGCCGGGGCCGTCCGCAGGGAGCAGCGGGGCGAGGACTCCGCTCCCGGCCGCCCAAGTGGTGATGGGAGTGGCAAAATCGATCGTGACCACCGGGTGGTCGGGCGCCATCCGCTCCGACACCTGCCGCAGCAGGTAGCTCTTCCCCATGCCCGGCGCGCCCACCAGATTGAGCAAGGGCAGGCGGCCCCGCAGGTCGGGTCCAGGCTGAGTGAGCAGGCCCCGCACCATCTCGATCAGACCGGCTCGGCTCTCAACGCGCTGTTCCATGACAATGGTGGCAAACAACCTAAAAGAGGCCCGGCCGCTGATCGCGCTAGGAGCCTTTAGCCCCTCATCCTGCATCAACCAACGGCCGGTCGCAAGGGCTTCGAGCCGGCATTTTTGTGGAGATTTTGTGGATGCTCCACGGAATCCCTCAAGGGCGACCTACTACAATTCGTCGCGGTAGTTCCGCAGCAGATAGCCATAGCCGATCGCATCGTCGATATAGCTGTGGGAGTTCGTCAACTCCGGCTCCAACACCTTTCGCAGCTCGCGGATCAGCTTGCGCAGCGAGCCCGACGGGTCCGCCCGCGACGACAGGTCGGGATCGTCGCGGTAGACCTCCTCGATCAGCTCGCGGCTGGAGACCCGGCGGTGACGGTTGGCCCAGAGATACTCCAGGCAGCGCTGGCGCAGCCTCGGCAGCCGCTCGATGCGGCGACTGTCGCCGATCCAGATGTCGCCGCGCCCATCCACGAAGAGTGGCGGCACGGTCGGCTGAGACTTCGCCTCGTTTTGCGGCCCACCGGGGACAGGCGCAGGTGGGGACGGCACAGACGTCGCAGGCTGCGCCGGGGCGGCCGCGACGTTCGGCCCCGTCTCTGTCGGGAGAGGCGCCACCTCCAGCACAGTCGCGGCGGCGATCGGCGCGTCCGGGTCATCGGTGCCTTCCAGGTGGCGCTCGATGATCGCGCGGGCGAGCTGCAGCATCGTACGGGGCGAGCAGCCCGCGGCCAGCGCCAAATGGTGATCAACGTTGAAGTCGGCGGCGCAGAGATCGCTGAAACTGCGAGTGCTGCCCTGGGAAGTCTGGCTACGCTGGCTGCACATGCCGAGCCGTAGCGCTAGCATCGCCGTGAGGTCGTCGGGCTTCCAGGCCAGCATGTGGGAGCGCAGAATGTCGAGGCGCCCGATCCGCTGCTCGATCAGCGTCTCCTGCAGGGCGCTAGGGAGGAAGAACTTAAAGGCCACGCCCTCGCTGTCGAGCACGCCAGCGGCGTTGAGCAGCGGCGCCAGCAGGCGCGCCTGCAGCACTGGATCGTCGCGGGTCTCGTGCCACTCGTCCACGCCGTCGATAAGCACATAGATGCTGGCGAAGCCGGCGCTGCGCGCCAGGCTCACCAGGATCTCGAGCCAGCGCCTGGGGCTGTGCTGCTGCTGGCGCCAGGCCTGGGCGTGTGTGTCGAGGCCGGCAGGCACGAGGAAGGCCGCCAGCGAGGTAGGCGCCCAGATCGAGAGCAGGGCGCAAAAGGCGGTGTAGGCGTTGGCGTCGGCCTGCAGCTGTCGCAGGCGCTCCACCGAGGCGCTCAGCTGGGCGGCGAGGGCCTCGATCACCAGCAGGCGGATCTGCCCGATGTAGTACTCGAGGTCGGCCCGCGGCGCGTCGGGGCCGAGCACACCGCTGAAATCGGTGAGCGAGACCGCCAGGGCCGGCGCAGTCAGCCGCTCCTGTACCCTGCGGGCCAGTTCGATGCGGTGACTCGTCTTACCGTGGCCCGTGGGGGCGAAGAGCAGGCAGGATTCGGGGCGGGCCGGGTCGCCGATCACCGTCTCGAAGAGCGGGCTGCGCAGGAACCAGGCTGGCAGCAGATCACCCTCGCGCTCCGCGCGGTAGGTGTCAAAGGGATCGCGATGGAACCCCCTTCGCTCGAGGAAGGTCGAGAGAGCGAGCGGCATGAGCTAGCTCATTCGGCAGCTTCGGCATCTACGACTAGGTGTGGTATTTTACCGAGCCGCGCGCGCAAAGTCAACCACGCTCCAGCGCCAGGAGGTGGCCGGCGGCCGGGCAGGGCGCCAGACAGCCGCGGTAAGGACGCTACAGCAAACCGATCTGCACGGCTTCCACGGAAGCTCCACAGCCTCCCCGTTTCCTCCGCAAAAGCTCCCCGCCACCGCCTTGAGAGCGCTTCCGTCGAGAGCGTACAGTACTGCCACCGACGGACCGAGAGAGCACTCACCCCGCAGCACCAGCCGAACCCCAGGCCACCCGGCCTGGCGCCGGTCCGGTTGCCCATCGGGCCCCATCGCGCCCCGTGGCATGAGGATGCCCCGGCTCAAGCTGCGTTCTGTGGTGCGGGCGTGGGTGTTCGAGCAGAGCAAGGAGGCAGCTATGCGGACGCTCGGGATCTTCCTGCTTGCGCTCCACGGTATCGCAGCGGCGGCCGTGTACAGCCAGTACAACACACTTGGAGCCCTGATCCTCTGTATAGCCCTGTTCGCGATCGCCGCCGGGCTGGCGTGGCAGCAAAGCCACGTGGCCTACGCCGTGCTGATGCTCTTCACCGCCGCCGTCGCGGGCGTGGCGGGCTACAGCCTGGCCACCGAAGGCCTTGGTCTCAGCAGTGAGGCCGGCCTCGTCTTCGGCCTGGCCGCGCTCGTCCTCGCGATGGGCCTGCAGGCCGCGCTGCGCGGGAAGCTGCAGCGGGTCTACTTCAACGAGCTGATGGTGGTCAGCTATAAGCTCACCGGCGGCCGCACCATCATCAAAGGGCCAGCTTGGGTCCTGCCGGTCGTCGGCATCTCGAAGCCGATGGCCCGCATGCCTCGCTACACGCAAGAACACGAACTGCGGCTCGAGCGTATCAACACGCGGCCACAGTCTGGCCCTCTCGGCGACGTGGGCCAGAACATCGCCTCCCTGGTGCTCGAGCTGGTCTACCGGCTGAACGTCGACAACCCGATGAAGGCCTTCAGCATCCACAACCAGGATGAGATCTTCGCGGCAGCCGCCCGGAGTATCGGCAAGAACCGCCAGGATGCGATGCTCGATAAACAGTTCTGGGTTGAGGTCTGGCGCCAGGCCATGGCCGACGTCGCCGAGCGCATCGTCCGCATGGCGGTGCACCAGACTGAGATGGCCGCGCTGGACGTGAGCCACCGGCGCTGTGAGGTCGAGGCCGCCGTGGCGGCGCGGCTGAAGGTCGAGGCCGCGCAGATGGGCCTGGAACTGCTGGAGTGCAACATCCTGCAGGTGGAGCCCGACGAGGCGGGGGCCGCTCTCGCCAGCCGCGAGACGCTGCTACGAGCCCAGGGGCTGGCCGAGGAGATCGCGCTCAAGGGCGAGGCCGACGCGATGGCCCGCGCCGCCCTGGTGCGGCAGATGGTGGAGGCGCTCCGCAGCAGCGGCAGCCAGATCTCGCCGCGCATGATCGAGCTGATCATCCAGGGCGCGCTCCCCCACGCCATGCTCGGCAGCTACCTGCGCAACGGCATGCTCGAGCCGCTGGAGAAGGTCTGGGAGCGGGGCGGCCACTCGCCTAACTAGCGGGCCACAACGAAGCAGCTAAGCCGCGGCCGGCGTGGGACGCCCGGCCACCGATGACCGACCACCGCCCGCAACCGGGCCAACGGTGGTCGGTCATTTGTCGCTTCAGGGCAAGCCGTGGCACAAGGGACAGAGGCGATCTCAGCCTCGGGGCTGTATCGCCCGAACCGCGCCGAATGCATGATCGAAGCTATGCCGACGCCGGGAGCCCGGCACATTTGCATAGCATAATGGAGGCGTGCAGCGCCAGCGCGCTCGATCAGCATTGGCGAGCGCTCCCTCACAGCACCGTGTCCTCCGTGGCTCTGTGGTGAACCTTACAGGAGCTTGTATGCGCTACCAGTTCTACACGGCGGATGTCTTCACCGACCAGATCTTCGGCGGCAACCCGCTGGCCGTCTTCAGCGACGCCCGCGGGCTCGACGCCGCGACGATGCAGCGGATCGCCCGCGAGTTCAACATCTCGGAGACGGTGTTCGTGCTGCCGCCCGATGATCCGGCCCACACCAGGCGCCTGCGGATCTTCACCCCCGGCGCCGAGCTGCCCTTCGCCGGCCACCCCACGGTAGGCACCGCCTTCGTGCTCGCCCAGATCGGCGCGCTCGGCCCGCTCGAGGGCGAGCGGGTTACGATCATCTTCGAGGAGGGCGTCGGCCCCGTGCCAGTCACGATCTTCTTGCGGGATGGGCGACCCACCAGCGCCCAACTCACCGCCGGCAGGCTCCCCTCAGCCGGCGAGCTCTCCGTGGCCATCGCCGACCTCG
>DAOUGF010000900.1:0-5139 GCA_034429295.1 Chloroflexaceae bacterium | reverse complement strand
ACTGGCTGCTCGCCCGCCGCTCCCTGACCCGCTCCTTCCACCGGGTGTGGCTCCAGCAGCACGGCCCGCTGCCTGATCCCAGTGCCGGCCCGCTGATCCTCTACCTGAACCACAGCTCCTGGTGGGACGGCTATCTTGCGTATGTTATCCATCGGATGGTGCTACGGGGCCGCTTCGACACCCACCTGCTGATGGAGGAGCGGCAGCTGCGGGCGTACCGCTTCTTTACCTGGTCCGGCGCCTTCAGCATCAACCGGCACGACCCCAAGGAGACATGGCGCTCGCTGCGCTACGCCGCCAGGCTGCTCCGCGGCGGCGAGCGCCCGCGGGCGCTCTTCATCTTCCCCCAAGGCGAGATCCTGCCCGCCGACCGGCGGCCGCTCGTTATCCTTCCCGGGATCGCCCGGATCGTCGCCTTCGCCGGCCCGATCACCCTCTGCCCGGTGGCGCTGCGCTACGAGTTCCTGGGCCAGCAGTGGCCCCACGCCTTCATCCGCATCGGGCCGGCCCATCGCGTCGCCGACCCGAAGGACTCCAGGGGAACCCTGGCTGAGGTGACAGCGCGGCTCACGGCTGCCTGCGACGCCCTGCGGGAGGATCTGCTGGAGCTGCGGCTGGATCGCTTCCGGCCGCTGCTGCGGGGCCGAAGCGGTGCGGATCAGCGCTTCGATGCCTGGCGCCGGCTGCTGCGGGGCCGTGGGCTGTAGGGCTACGAGGGACGAGCCGCGCGCAGCAGCCGAATGAGGCGCGGCGCCCCCTGGTGACAGGCGAGCAGTAGCAGGACGAGCGCGCCGATCACAGCGGCGGCGAGCTGGCCGCGGGCGAGGTTTACGGTCACGAACATCGTGAGGTTTGCGAGATAGAGCACGAGGGGGAGCCAAGGCCATATGGCAGCCGGACGGCCGGCGCGCTGGCGCATGTAGAGCAGCAGCCAGCTCAAGAGCAGGCCGGTGAACCACCAGGCCACGAAGTTCGAGGCGGGGATGCCGTAGTAGCCGCCTCGGGCGGCATCGCTCCAAACCCAGTAGCGGCTGATATGCACGGCGAAAGGCTCGATCGTCACATCGAGGAGCAGCGTAAACGCCGCAGCCGTGAGCAGCGTCCTGGTGCGGCTCTCGCCTCTGACGAGCAGCTCGGCGGCGCCCAAAGCGGCGGGGACGACCAGTAGCCAGGCGAAGGGGATGGCGAGCGGCACCACGCCGAGAATCTGGGGCTGCAGCACGTCGGTATAAGCATAGGCGCCGAAGGGGAAGCCGGTGGTGGCGCCGATATGCTCGATCAGCCACGAGAGCGCGAGGAGCAGCAGCGCGGCGAGCATCCCCCAACGGCCGAAGTTCAGCGCCAGCCAGAGCCCCATCAGCCCACCCTGCAGGATCAGCAGCGCCCCGCCGATCCAGACGCCCCAAGGCGGCACCCGATCGAGCGCAACGAGCAGGAGCGACCCGGGGTAGAGCAGCAGATATGTGGCAAAGAGGATGGCCACAACCAGATGAAGCGGCCTCCTCAGCAGGGGCCCGAGCGGCGGGAATATCATCGACGGGCCAATCTTGGGCAGGCGATGCGATGAAGAAGCAATGACTCATTATAGAGGCGGGATCGCCCCTGTCAAAGCGCAGTTGCTCACCTTAAGTAACGATTCTTTTACTTGCCGACTGCACTAGTGGTATGGTACGATACTCCTCCATTACACGGGCGCCCGAGCGGAGACTGGTATGACAGCGCGTAATCACCGGCTGCGGATCCTCCTGGTCGAAGATGACAATCATATCGGGCGGATCATCGAGCTCGCGCTGCCTGAGCTTGGTCTGCCCTACGAATTTGTTACCGTGCTCAGCGCGGAAGAGGGGATCGAGCTGTGGGAGCAACAGCCGTTCGACCTGCTGCTGAGCGACTATAACCTGCGGGGCATGACGGGCCTTCAGCTGATCGAGACGCTGAGGGGGCGAGGCGTCAGCGCCCCGATGGTTCTCGTCACCGCCTACGACTCCGCCGAGCTTCGGCGCAACGCCCGCAACTTAAAGGTGGACGCGTATCTGACGAAGCCCTTCTTCATGGATGAGCTTGTCGATACGGTGCGCCGCCTACTACCCCAGAGCGAAGCCCGTGAGGTGAATGGGACGTAGGTTTGGATCGCGAAAGACGCGAAACGGGGCGAAAGACGCGAAACGAAGGTTCGAACCTTCGAAAGAGAAGACGCGAAAGAAAACGCGAAGGCAAGTAGCCTTCGCGTTCTTCGTTTTCATTGGCTTGCGGCAGCGCTGTTTGTTCGCCCCGCTCTAGGCTCTTCGCGATCTACTCCAGCCGCTGCGTAGTTGACGGCGCGCGGGGCGGGGCGGCGGTGGCGGCGCCGTTGCTGGTGCCGCCACTCACGGCGTCGATAAAGGGCTTGATCGTATCGACTGGCAGCGGGAAGATGATCGTGCTGTTCTTCTCTGTAGCGATCTCGGTGAGCGTCTGCAGGTAGCGCAGCTGCAACGTCACCGGCTCGCGGGCGATCACTTCGGCCGCCTCGGCCAGGGTGCGGCTGGCCTGTAGCTCGCCGTCGGCGTGGATGAGCTTGGCCCGCTTCTCGCGCTCGGCCTCGGCCTGCCGGGCCATGGCCCGCTGCATGTTCTGCGGCAGCTCAACATCCTTCACCTCGACGATCGTCACCTTGATGCCCCAAGGCTCCGTCTGCTCGTCGATGATCTGCTGGAGCTTCTGGTTGATCACCTCGCGCTTGGCCAGCAGCTCGTCCAGCTCCACCTGGCCCACCACCGAGCGTAGTGTCGTCTGAGCGATCTGCATGGTGGCGCGGATGTAATCCATCACCTTCGTCACCGCCCAATTGGGGTTGATCACCTGGAAGTAGAGTACCGCGTTGACTTTGATCGTCACGTTGTCGAGGGTGATCACCTCCTGGACCGGGACATCCATCGTGATCACGCGGGTATCAACGCGGACCATGCGCTCGAAGACGGGGATCACCAGGAAGAGGCCGGGGCCACGGGCGCCCATAAGCCGGCCGAGGCGAAAGATCACGCCCCGCTCGTACTCTGGCACGATCTTGATCGATGAGAGCAGAACCATCAAGGCCAGAAAGGCCAGCACTGCGATACATGCCGCAAATACAAGTCCGCCACCCATATCTGTCTCCTTTATGGTTCACCGCAGCGGCGCAACGTGGGGATACTCCATTGTACCCTGTAGCGCCATTTTGTGCGCGGCGCAGGGGCTGCGGCAAGCGCGCGATGTACTTTGGTGGCCGTACGGCTTTTCACAAGTGAACTGCTGGTAGGGCGACCGACGACCGCCCACAACCTGCCCGACCGTGGTCTATCATCTGTGGTCGGTCGTCACCCAATCCCCAACCGACGTCCGAACTGCATAACTCGTGCACTTTAGGCGGCCTTTTTGGCCATGTCGCCTGGCTCTCCAGCTTTGTGAGGCTCTCGCTGTACGGACTACCGACTACGGACTACGCTGTACGGGCACTAGGGCATCGCTTGGGGCGGCGCTGCGGGCGGCGAGTTCGCCTCATTCTGCGAGTGATCGCTGACGCGGCGCACAGTGAGGCGGAGCTCATAGACTCCCGTAACCTTCACCCACTCGCCCTGCTCGACGACGCCATCCTCGCTGATCGCGCGCCAGAGGGCGCCCTCAACAAACACGAAGCCATCGGGGTCGAGGCGCTTACGCACCTCGGCGAGGCGGCCGACAAGCCCCTCCGAGCCCGTGGCAACAGGCGTATTGCGCGTGCGCAGGGCCAAGTAGATTCCAAGGGCGGCGAATGCGGCCACGGCTACGGCCACCAGCAGCACGGCCCAGAGGGCCACCGACACCCCCGGCGCCTGGGCGGTGTCGTAGAGGGTGAGGGCGCTCCCGACGAGCGTGACGAGCCCAACCACCGTGAGCGCGCCATGGGACGGCACGTAGAGGTCGGCCATGACCAGGCCAAAGGCGAAGAGGAGCCCGACGACGGCCAGCCAGCGCACGGGGAGCGCCACCAGGCCGGCGAGGGCAGCGATCAGCAGGATGGCGCCGATACCGGCGAGGATGCCCACCGTGGGGCTCACCAGCTCGGCATAGATCGCCACTCCGGCCATCACCAGGAGCAGGAAGGCGACGGTGGGGTTGGCTAACAGCAGGAGCAGCTGCTCCCAGAGCGTCGGCGCAAGCGGCTGCGTCGTCCGGCCCAGCGTGCTGAGGGTGCGGGTCTCGCCCCCCGGAAGGGATACAACCCGCCCTTCGAGGGTGATTAGCAGCTCGTCGAGGTTGCGGGCGACGAGATCGACGGCGGGAGGTGTGAGCGCCATTGCCTGCTCGTTGTTCAGCACGGCGCCCTCGCGGACGGCCCGCTCAACCCAGGCGTCGCTCCGGGAGCGCTCACGGTTCCAGCCGCTGAGCTGGGCGATCGTCTCGGACCGCAGCAGCTCGCGGGTGGGCTCACTGAGTGTTGGGGTGGGCTCCACCAGGGCCCGTGGCACGCCGAAGCTGGTATCGGGGGCCATCGCCGCGATATGTGCGGCGCTCAGCAGCCATGTGCCGGCCGCCCCGCTGCGAGTGCCCGGTGGGGCGACATAGACCACGACGGGAACCTCGGCCGCGGCCACCTCCGTCGCCACGTCCCGTACATCGCGCAGCACCGCGCCCTCAGCGCTGAGGCGCACGATCAGCGCCTCGGCGCCGGACGCCTCGGCCTCCTGCAGGGCGCGGCGCAGGTAGCCGACGCTGTAGCGGCTCACCACTGAGTCGATCTGCAGCTCATAGATCGGCCCGCGCACCTGGGCCGTGGCTGGCGCGACGGCCTCGAAGGCCAGCAGCGCCAGAGCCAGCGCGAGCAGGGCGCCGATGATTGTTCCGGGGCGTATGTGCCACATAGGCGTTTATAGCCAACAGAATGCTGTTCCGTTGCTTCATCATACCGCATTCCGCAGAGCGTGGGCAACCATTGGCGCTTGCAACGCCGCCGCTTTGCGGGCGCCGCACCCTGCTCCCCGCTGTTGGTGCCTGTGAGGCCGCCTCGTTGCGGGCGCTGCGCCCCGCTCCCCGCCAGTTTTGTCGGGGGGCGTACGCACGCCCCCCGACACCCCCCGCGCCAGGGGCCTCGCCCCTGGACCCCAAGTAGGAGGCCAGTGCCGTGCCGCCGCTGATCTGCTA
>DAOUGF010000899.1:0-8153 GCA_034429295.1 Chloroflexaceae bacterium | reverse complement strand
AGCTCGGCGAGGACCAGACGGAGCTCGCCAAGCGCCTCCGCGAGTGGGCCGCCGAGCGCGGCGAGGCCTTCGGCGTTCCCCTCGCCGAGACCTTCCACAAGGTAGAGAACTGACCTAGTGCCCTTACAGCAAGAGCCTTACAAAGCCACAGAGCTTGGCGACATGGCCAAAAAGGCCGCCTGACATTGTACTAGGACAAGGTGACAAGGGGACGGGGGGGACAAGGGGACACCTAACGGCACCCTCAGGATGTCACCTTGTCCCCATGTCACCCTGTCACCTTGTCACGATCAGGCTGTGACGAACGCCGCCGGGTCCTTCACGAACGCATACCTGCAGCCGGGGCAGCAGAAGTAGTAGGTCGTGCCTTCGTGCTCGTAGGTATGCTTTGCGCCTGCGATCGTCACGGCCATGCCGCAGACCGGGCATGCGGCGGTTGCCGGCGGGGCCGGCGCCTCCTCCCAGGCGATGGCATCGGCGGCGCGGCGCTCGCGCACGATCTCGGCCATCACGCTGAGCGCGATCTCGTCGCCACGACGGGCGAGGATATCGATGCCACAGGGCGCCCGCAGCCGCCCGATCTGCGCCTCGCTCAGCCCCTGGTCGGCCAGGTAGCGGCGCACGGCCGCCGCCCGCGTGCGGCTCGCCACCAGACCCACGTACGGCGCGGCGGTGGGCAGCAACTGCTCCAGCGCCAGCTCATCGTAGTGGCCGTGGGTGGCGACCACGGCGTAGGTGAGTGGATTGACACGCGCCGGCAGCTCCGCCAGGTCGGTCAGCACCTCGGCGGCGCCGGGCACCTCGCTGCCGGCGTGGTCGGGGTCGGCGACGATCACGTGGTAGCTCATGGCGTGGCCCAGGTGGGCCAGCGCCCGCGCCACCGGCAGCCCGCCCACCACCAGCAGGCGCGGGCGCGGCTGCTGCGGCTCGATGAAGATCTCCAGCGTGCCACCGCTGTAGCAAGTCATCGGCACGTCCCGCACACCCTCCCGCGGCGCCTGCGCGCCCGGGTCCGGCGAGAGCCGCACCAGCCGGCTCCTGTCGTCGCGCAGCGCGGCGAGCGCCTCGCGCACCACCGTCGGCTGCGCGCAGCTGCCGCCGATCCAGCCGAGCATGCTGCCGTCGGCGGTGATGATCGCCCGGTCCCCCGGCTTGCCCGAGGTCGGCCGCTCGGCCCGCACCACCGTCGCCGTGGCGAAGGGCACGCCGGCCCGCTGCAGCTCGGCCGCCTTCTGGAAGAAGTCGTCGTACATATGGGTGCCGTTCCGTTTGGGGGGGTCTTTGGATCGCGAAATCCGTGAAAGCGGTGCCGCGAAAAACGCGAACACGATAGCGCGAAGCTATGAAAGGGAAGACGCGAAAGGGAGGGATAGTGCCAGGCTTTCGCGTCTTCTCTTTCACGCTTTCACAGCTTCGCGTTCGCGTTTTTCGCTTCCTTTCGCGAAGTTCGCGATCCTACTCCCTCACCCCATGCTCCCGCAGCAGCTTCCACACCTTCTGCGGGGTGATCGGGATGTCGATGTGGCGCACGCCCAGGTGCCAGAGCGCGTCCACCACCGCGTTGGCGATCGCCGGCGGCGCACCCACCGTCGGCGACTCACCCACGCCCTTCGCGCCGATCGGGTGGTGTGGCGATGGCGTGATCGTCTTGCCGATCTCCCACTTCGGCGTCTCTACCGCCGTGGGCAGCAGGTAGTCCATAAACGTGCCGGACAGGTTCATGCCGTGCTCGTCGTAGACGATCTCCTCGAAGAGCGCCGGCGCTAAGCCCATCGTCAGCCCGCCATGGATCTGGCCTTCCACCACCAACGGGTTGATAATGTTGCCGCAGTCGTCAACCGCCACGAAGCGCCGCACCTTCACCTCGCCCGTGCCCTTGTCGATGTCCACCACGCAGATGTAGCTGCCGAAGGGGAAGGTCAGGTTCGGCGGATCGTAGTAGTCGGTCGCCTCCAGGCCCGCCTCCATCCCCGGCGGGTGGTTCGTGTACGCGGCGAAGGCGATATCCTGGATCGTCTTGTGCTGCTCAGGCGAGCCCTTCACCTGCCAGCGATCCACGTTCCACTCCAGGTCGTCCTCGCTCACCTCGAGCAGGTAGGCCGCGATCTTGCGCGCCTTGGCGCGGATCTTCCTGGCCGCCATCGCCGCCGCGGCGCCCGCCGTCGGCGTCGAACGGCTCGCGTAGGTGCCCAGGCCGTATGGCGCGGTGTCGGTGTCGCCCTCCTCCACCTCCACGTGCTCGGCTGGGATGCCCAACTCCTCGGCGATGATCTGGGCGTAGGTGGTCTCGTGGCCCTGCCCCTGGCTCTTGGTGCCGAAGCGAGCGATCGCCTTGCCAGTCGGGTGGATGCGGATCTCGGCCGAGTCGAACATCTTGATGCCGAGGATGTCGTAGTCCCGCGAGGGACCCGCGCCCACCACCTCGGTGAAGCTGGAGATGCCGATGCCCATCAGTTCGCCGCGGGCGCGCTTCTCGGCCTGCTCGCGGCGCAACTCCTCGTAGCCGATCATCTCCATCGCCAGCTTGAGCGCCGCGTGGTAGTTGCCGCTGTCGTACTCCCAGCCCGTGGGCGACTTGTAGGGGAACTGGTCCGGCCTGATGAAGTTCTTCAGGCGGAACTCCGCCGGGTCCTCGCCGAGCTCGTGGGCCATGATGTCGGCCATGCGCTCGATCATGTGCACGGCCTCGGTCACGCGGAACGAGCAGCGGTAAGCCACGCCTCCCGGCGGCTTGTTGGTATAGACGCCGTCCACCGTGATGTGGGCCGCCTTCATGTCGTAGGAGCCGGTGCAGATCGAGTAGAGCCCCGCCGGGAACTTCGAGGGGTTCGCCGCCGCGTCCGCCGCGCCGTTGTCCGCCAGCGTCCGCACCCGCAGCCCGGTGATGCGCCCGTTCTCGTCGGCCGCCATCTCCGCGGTGATGTGATAGTCGCGGGCGAAACTATCGGCCTGCAGATTCTCCGAGCGGTCCTCGATCCACTTCACCGGCTTCCCGGTGACGATGCTCGCCACCGCGCAGCAGACGTAGCCGGGGTAGACGGGCACCTTGCCGCCGAAGCCGCCGCCAATGTCGGGCGAGATGATCTGGATCTTCTGCTCGGGGATGCCGCTCACCAGCGAGAAGACGGTGCGGTGAGCGTGGGGTGCCTGGCTCGTCATCCAGATCCTCAGCTTGCCGGTGGCCTTGTTGAAGTCGGCCACCATGCCGCAGGTCTCGATGCTGGCCACGTGGATGCGCGGCAGGTGCATGTACTGCTTCACCACCTTCGCCGCGTTGCGGAATACCTCGTCGGTCGCCTCTTTGTCGCCCGCCTCCCAGTGCCAGATGTGGTTGGTCTTCTGTTCCTTGTCGTCGCGGACGATCGTCTCGTCCTTCAGCGCCTCGAAGGGGTCCACCACCACCGGCAGCGGCTCGTAGTCCACCTCCACCTTCTCCACGCCGTCGGCAGCCGCGTAGCGGCTGGTCGCCACCACCGCGCAGACCTCCTGGGCGTAGTAGACCACCTTCTCCGTCGGGAGCACCATCTGGGTGTCCGACATCAGCGTGGGCATCCAGTGGAGATTACCGGCGTTCTTCAAGTCCTCGCCGGTGATCACCGCCACCACGCCGGGCACCTTCAGCGCCTCGCTCGTGTCGATCCTGGTGATCTTCGCGTGGGCGTAGGGGCTGCGGACAATGTCCATGTAGAGCATGCCCGGCAGCTTTACGTCGTCCACGTAGGTGCCACGCCCCTGGATGAAGCGCGGGTCCTCCTTGCGCTTCATGCGGTGGCCCATGCCGCAGACGGTCGTGGGCGTCGTTACACGCACCTCGTGGGTGGTCTCCACCACGGCGGAGGCGCCGGCTGGCTTGGGCGTGTGTCGCTCGACACGATCGGCCAGGATGGGCTGGCTCGCCTCGTCGAGGACGCTCAAGGGATCGTGCTCGTTGGTCATGCCGTCACCTCCTCGGTCTGGGCGGCACGCAGCTTCTCGGCAGCGTACTGGATGGCCTCGACGATCTTGACGTAGCCGGTACAGCGGCAGAGGTTGCCAGAGATCCCGAAGCGGATCTCATCCTCGGTCGGGTTGGGGTTCTTCGCTAGCAGGGCCTTGGCCGACATGATCATGCCGGGGGTGCAGAAGCCGCACTGCAGGCCGTGCTTCTCCCAGAAGCCCTCCTGGAGCGGGTGCAGCCCGTTAGCCCCGGCGAGGCCCTCGATCGTCTCGATCGTGGCGCCGTCGGCCTGCACGGCGAACATCGTGCAGCTCTTCACCGCGCGGCCGTTCACGATCACGGTGCAGGCACCGCAGCTGGTGGTGTCGCAGCCGATATGGGTGCCGGTGAGGTTCAGCTGCTCGCGGATCAGGTGCACCAACAGCGTGCGGGCCTCCGTCTCGACGCTGTGCTGCTCCCCGTTCACTGTCAGTGTGATGGTGTGTTTGCTCACTGTCTCGTGCTCCTCAATGGCTGATGGGTGACCGGGTGACACGGTGACAAGGTGAACGCCCTCGCTGCGCTTGGGCTAGGTGACAAGGTGACGCCTATCAGCACCGTCAGGATGTCCCCTTGTCCCCTTGTCTGCTTAGTCATCCTGTCGCCCGCTCCGCCGCCTTGCGCACCGCCCGCTTCACCAGCACGCGGGTGAGGTCGCGCTTGTACTCGATCGAGCCCCGCAGGTCGGCCGAGGGATCGCACGCGGCTGCGGCGGCCTGGCCGGCTGCCTCGAGGGCCTCCTCGCTGAGCTGCTGGCCGACGAGGAGTTGCTCGGCCTCGGGAACGCGCATCGGCGCCGGGCTCACGTTGGTGAGGGCGATGCGGACGCTCTTGCAGGTCGGGCCGTCCATGGTAAGCTGCACGGCCACGGCGGAGACGGCGTAGTCGCCGACTTTGCGCTCGACCTTGATGTAGGCGCCGCCGCTGCCGGGGCCAGGCCGCGGGATCTGGATGGCGGTGAGCAACTCGTCGGGCTCAAGGCTGGTCGAGAACATGCCGGTGAAGAAGTCGTCGATCGGGATGCTGCGCTGCCCGCGCGGCCCTTGGGCGATCACCGTGGCGCCGTAGGCGAGCATCACAGCCGGGTGATCGTTGGCCGGGTCGGCATGGGCCAGGTTGCCGCCCACCGTGGCGCGGTTGCGCACCAGCGGGTCAGCGATCACGTGGGCCGCGTCGGCGAGCAGCGGGTAGCGCTCGCGGATAAAGCCCTGCTCCTCAAGGTCCGCCTCGCGGGTGAGGGCGCCGATGAGGAGATGGCCGTTCTGCTCGGCCAGCGTATCGAGCCCGCCGATGCCGTTGATATCAACCAGCACGGCGGGCGCGGCCAGGCGGAAGCGCATCGCCGGGATGAGACTCTGGCCGCCCGCGAGCACCTTGGCGTCGTCGCCGTGCTCGGTAAGCAGGGCCACCGCCTCATCGATCGATCGCGGGGCATAAAAGTCAAAGGCTGATGGGATCATCTGGTGCTCCTCTGTTCACACATCCTCCACCGTCCCTTCGTGTCCTCCCTTAAGCGCTTCGCGCCACTTCGTTCCGCGTTATCTTTCGCGTCTTCCCTTAAGCGCTGCGCGCCACTTCGTAACGAAGGTTCGAACCTTCGTTTCGCGTTTTAAGCGCTGCGCGCCACTTCGTAACGCTAACTTTCGCGTCTTTCGCGATCCAAACCTCCGCGATCTAAACCTCCGCGATCCAACCCCTCCTCTCTACCCCCGCCCCCTGCGCCCGTCCAACGCGGCGAGGCGGCCAGCGAGCTCCTCCAAACTCTGGAGATTATGGATGGGCAGCAGATCGTCGATATAGCGGGCGGCTGCGGCCATCCCAGCCACGAGGGGCCGATAGCTGTCGCGCCCCGCCAGCGGGTTGAGCCAGATCAGGCGATGGCAACGCCGCTGCAGCGCCTGCGTCTCTCGTGCGAGCAGCGCGGCGTCGCCGTGCTCCCAGCCATCGCTCACCACCAGCACCACGGCGCCGCGGCCAAGCACGCGCCGCGCCCAGCGCCGGTTGAAGCTGTGCAGGCTCGCGCCGATCCGCGTGCCGCCGCCCCAATCCACCACCTCGCGGGCGGCCTGCTCGATCGCCCGGTCGATATTGCGCAGCCGCAGCTGCGGGGTGATCCTGGTGAGCCGCGTGCCGAAGACGAAGCACTCCACCCGGCTCAGGCGCCTGGTGAGGCTGTAGCAGAGCTGCAGCAGCAGCCGGCTGTACTTCTCCATCGAGCCGCTGATATCGGCGATCACCACCAGCGGGCGGGGCTTGCGCTTGCGCTCCTGTCGTGGCAGGCGCAGCGGCACCCCGCCGTGGCGCGCCGCATCCCGCACCACCCTGCGCATCAGCAACTCCTCGCCCCGCCGCCGCGGGGCCCGCCGCCTGGTGATCCGCAGGCTCATGCGCCAATCGAGCTGCTGGATCAGCCGCCGCACTCGCGCCAGCTCCTCCGGCGTGAGCGCCGAGAACTCCTTGCGCTGCAGCAGCTCGACGGGGCTGTAGGTGCCGGCCTTATCGGCCACATCGATCGCCTCGTCGCTCAGGCGCGCCTTGGAGGCCATATAGCTGATGATGGTGAAGGGCTGCTCTTGAGGCCGATGGCGCGGGGCACGGGGCATCCGCTGGCGAGCGCGGGCCGCCTCCGGGCCGTGGCGGCGCCAGAAGCGGTTGAAGAGCAGCTCGAAGAGCCGCAGCTGATCGTGCCGGCGCACCAGCAGGCTGCGGCAGGTGTGATAAACCTGCGCCCGCGAGCCGAGGTCCACCCACTCCAGGGCTTGCAGCAGCTCGATGCGCTGCTCGAGCCCCACCGGGATGCCTGCCCGCTGCACCATCCGGGTGAAGAGAAGGATATTGCTGAGAAAGGCCTCGTCGCCCATATCGTTATCCGCGCTTCGTCGCGGCAGATTCACCACAGCGGCACAGAGGTTCGGTGTGCTAGTCGGTCGTCAGCGGTCGGTCGTCTCTTCGAGCAGCCTGGCGGCGAGCTCGCCCCGCAGCGTGTCCACATCGTCCTGATACTTGAGGATCATGCCCAAGGTGGCATCCACGATGGCGGGGCTCAACTCCTCTGCGTTGAGGTAGGTGAGCGCCTCGGCCCAATCGAGGGTCTCTGCCACGCCGGGCGGCTTAGCGAGATCCTGGCGGCGGGCCGCCTGGATGAAGGCCACCAGCTGCTCGGCCAGCCGCGCCCCGACGCCGGGCAGCTTACGCCGCACGATCTCCAGCTCCTTCTGCGGCGTCGGATAGTCGATCCAGTGATAGACACAGCGGCGCTTCAGGGCGTCGTGCAGCTCGCGGGTGCGGTTCGAGGTGATGATCACGATCGGCCGGTGGCGCGCCCGCAGCGTGCCGAGCTCAGGGATGGTGATCTGGAAGTCGGAGAGCAGCTCCAGCAGGAAGCTCTCGAACTCCTCGTCAGCCCGGTCGAGCTCGTCGATCAGCAGCACCGGGGCCCGCTCGTTGGCCGCGTCGATCGCCTGGAGCAGCGGGCGCTTGAGCAGAAAGGCCTCGCTATAGATGCCCTCCGTATGCAGGTGGGCGCCGTCGCCGTGCTCCCGCCGGGCCTGCAGCTCCAGCAACTGGCGCGGATAGTTCCACTCGTACACCGCCTGGGCCACGTCGATGCCCTCGTAGCACTGCAGGCGGATGAGCTCGGTGGCGAAGACCCGGCTGAGCACCTTGGCGACCTCGGTCTTGCCCACGCCGGGCTCGCCCTCCAGCAACAGGGCCTTGCCCATGCGCAGCGCCAGGAAGAGGCTAGTACTCAACCCAATGTCGGCGATGTACGCCTCGCTGGCGAGGGCCTCGGCGACCTCCTCGATTGACCTCAGCATCGGTGCTCGGTTTGCTTGTCGTCCAGGGTATTATTTTAAGGATACCGCAACTTTTCGCCTGCGGCAATGGGAACCGGCGAAAACAGGTAAAAGTGCGGGGCTGCCGCCCCGCGCCCCGCCGTTGGCGTTGGCAACGCCGTCTCTTGTCGGGGCTGCCGCCCCGCGCCCCGCCGTTGGCGTTGGCAACGCCGTCTCTTGCCGGGGCTGCCGCCCCACGCCCTGCCGTTGGCAACGCCGTCTCTTGCCGGGGCTGCCGCCCCGCGCCCCGCTTGTTTTGTCAGGGGGCGTACGCACGCCCCCCGACACCCCCCGCGCCAGGGGCCTCGCCCCTGGACCCCAAGTCGGAGGCCAGTGCCGTG
>DAOUGF010000898.1:0-11297 GCA_034429295.1 Chloroflexaceae bacterium | reverse complement strand
GCCCTATACCAGTACCACCTGTAAGGTGCGTGGAGATGCGAGCGGGCTCTGCCCCTCGCGCTCCCCGCCGTATCGCGGCGCCGCCCTATACCAGTACCACCTGCACGGTGTGTGAAGTTGCGAGCGGGCTCTGCCCCTCGCGCTCCCCGCCAAGGGGGCGGCTGCCCCCTTGGAACCCCCGAAGCCGACGGTCGCCTCAATCCGCATACCATCGCTACATGCTCCTCTGCGCCGAGAGCGGGCGATGCGTTCCCCGCCTCACGCCCGCTGCCGGGCAGCTTCGCTCCCATCACATATACTTCTGGGCAGCGAAGCTGTGGGGCTACTGCCGTCTCGTTGGTAGTGCTGCTCCCGCTCTCGGCGCCGAGGGGCATGCGCCGCCAGCCGTCTCGCCTGGGAAAAGCGTCGGATTTGGGGGTCCGGGGGCGAGGTCCCCGGCGCGGGGAGTCCAGAGGGGCGGGCGTCCGCCCCTCTGGGGCGGTAGCGCTCCGCCGCCGGAGGTGCGGGGGCGGTAGCGCCGCCTACCAGCGCGGACGCCCTGCACAGAAGGGCTCGCGCAGGCACGCCTCAGGCCGCCGGCACGAACCGCTCCACAGAGTCGCCCCGGTCGCGGAAGAGGGCACCCCGCGGGCTCACCGCGATCCAGGCGAGGACAAGCATGTCGCCGACGGCGCCGGCCGCGTTCATGCTGAGGCCGTAGAGCAGCAACGGCAGGGTGATGGGGGGCGCGACGAGGGCCAAGGCCAGGCCGCCCACGGAGAGCAGGATGAGCGGCGCCGCGCCGGTGACGGCATACTGCAGGCGTGGCAGGTGCCAATCGGGCGCGGCGGCGTAGGCGTAGATCAGCTTGAAGCCATAGCGCGGCCGCTCGCCGGTGAACAGCCAGAAGCAGAGGCCGTGGGCCGCCTCGTGCAGCACCAGCACGGCCGCCGTCGTCGCGATCAGGGCGAGGAGGGCGATCAACAGATCGCCGCCGTCGAAGGTGAAGCCGATATTGACCGCATCGGGCCGCAGAGCTAGAAGCGCCTGGATGAAGCCCGCGCCGAAGCCGAAGAACAGCACGATCCCAACCACACTGAGGCCGACCTGCGCGGCGATGTTGTTCGATAGGTCGATAGCGCCCGCGGGGCGGTAGCCGGCGGGGAGCGTGCGGGTCGGTCGGGCCGGGAACGCTTCGTGTCTAGAGTTCATGCCAGCATGGTAGCACGGGCCGCTCTGAACTTGCGGGCGATCCTTGACGAACGCCGCCGTACTACGCTTGCGAGGAGCGGATTGCGGATTATGCTATACTTCGCTCACCGGTCTCCGTAGTGTGAAATTCATCCGTGTCTGGATGCGCATCCCGCTCCTGTTCGCCCCACGGGCGCGGCTACAGCTAGCGAGCGTAGGAGCATCTGCCGGATGCTCAAGGCAGAAACCCGTGGCCTGCGCTCGCTTCCCCTGCGTGAGCAGATGCATCACGAGTGCCTTAACACATCTGAGCGCGGTATTCCCTACCATAAAAGATAAGCGGCTGAAGCGTTTCGGCTGAAGCGGGGTGTTCTTCCCGGCGCTGGAGGGATGCATCTATGAGTCTGCCCTCTGATGCTCCATTGGATGTCGCCATCGTGGGCGGCGGTGTGTCGGGGACCTACAGTGCCTGGCGCCTGATCGAGCACAACCCCAACCTGCGAATCGCCCTCTTCGAGGGCAGCGACCGGGTGGGTGGGCGCCTGCTCTCGGTCAGGCCGCCGGGGATGGCGAGCCTCACCGCCGAGCTCGGCGGGATGTTCATCCCTTCGCTCCACACCCTCGCCAGCAGCCTGGCCGAGCATCTCGGCCTGCAGCTCGATGTGATGCCCCACGGAGGTCTGAATCGGGCTTACCTGCGGGGCATGCCGCTCACTGCCGCGGCGATGCGAGACCCTCAGCAGGTGCCGTACAGGCTGGTCGGCGGCGAGCAGGGCCGCCTCCCCGACGAGTTGCCCGCCTACGCCCTGGAGCAGCTCATCCCTGCCCTGCAGAGCGCGAGCGGGTCGGAGCGGTACAGCCTGCTAGAGGATGCGCGTGTCGCCGGCCGCCCGCTCCGCCACTGGGGCTTCTGGAACTTGCTCGTGCAGGCCCTGAGCGACGACGGCTACAACTTCGCCCGCGAGGGCACCGGCGACGATTACCTGGTCGCCAACTGGAATGCCGCCGATATCGCCCGCCAGTACTACCAGCTCGCCGGGCAGTTCGATCTGCTGCACGTGCGCGAGGGCTACGACGCGATCCCTCGCACGCTCGCCGCGCGCTTCGCGGAGCGTGGCGGCTCGATCGCCCTGCGGCACCGCCTGATCCGCTTCGACCGGGCCGTTCTCCCCGATGGCACGCTCGGCGTTCGGCTCGAGTTCGACTGCGACAGTTCCGGGTGGGGCGCCGCGCCCGCCCGCGCGCCCGGGGTCGTCTACGCCCGCCGCCTCATCCTCGCCATGCCGCGCCGTTCGCTGGAGTTGCTGGAGCCGAGCGGGGCGCTGCTGCGGCCCGATAATCAGCAGATCCGCGATCTGATCGGCGCCGTCACGCCCTTGCCGATGTTTAAGCTGTTCCTCTGCTACGAGCGGGCCTGGTGGCGCGACCTGGGGATCACGGGCGGCTTCTCCGTCACCGATATGCCGCTGCGGGCCTGCCTCTACTGGGGCGAGGACCCGGAGAGCCACAACGCTCTCCTGCTGGCGAGCCTGAGCGATATGCTTGCGATGGGCTTCTGGGAGGGCCTGCGGGACGCCCGCCACCAGCCGTTGTTCAGTCCGGCCGGCGAGCCGCCCCGCTGGTCCGACTACAGCGCTCCGCCGACGGGAGCCATGGTCGCCGAGGCGCAGCGGCAACTGGCGCTGCTCCACGGCCAGGCGCTCCCGGAGCCCTACGCCGCGGTCTACCGCGACTGGGGTGAGGATCCGTTCGGGGGCGCCGGGAACTTCTGGAACGTCCACGTCGATAGCCGGCGGTACGCGCAGCGCATGCTGCGGCCCGACCCGGAGTTGCCGGTCTTCATCTGCGGCGAGGCCTACTCCCGCACCCAAGGCTGGGTGGAGGGCGCGCTTGAGACGGCCGAGCAGATGCTGCGGCAGCAGTTCGGGCTCGATCGGCCGGACTGGCAGATTCAGGAGAAGGAGCTCGGCCATTGAGCTACGCGCCGCTAACGCTCGACACGCTGGGCGAGCCGGTGCCGAAGGCGTTTCGCCGCGGCACTCACCGCGCCGTTGCGCCCGAGGAGACGCTGGCGCGGGTGGGGCGCCTCATGCCGGCGCTAGGGATCACCAGGATCGCCAACATCACCGGCCTGGATACGGTCGGCCTCCCGGTGGTGGTCGTTACCCGGCCCAACGCCCGCTCGCTCGCCGTCTCCCAAGGCAAAGGCCTCGACCTGGCGGCGGCGAAGGCCTCAGGGTTGATGGAGGCGGTCGAGGGCTATCACGCCGAGCACATCACGCTGCCGCTCAAGCTCGCCTCGTACGAGGAGCTGCGCTACAGCCACCCGCTGGCGGATGTCGAGCGGCTCCCGCGGGACCATTCCGGGCTGTTCGACCCCGAGCGGCCCATCCTCTGGGTCGAGGGCCTCGATATCGTTGGCGGCGGGCGCTGCTGGGTGCCCTTCGAGCTGGTCCACACGAACTACACCCTCGCCATGCACGGCCACAGCGCGGGCTTTCTTGCCAGCTCTAACGGGCTGGCCTCCGGCAACCATCTGCTCGAGGCCATCTGCCACGGGATCTACGAGGTGGTCGAGCGCGACGCCCACGCCCTCTGGTTGCTGCGGGGCGAGGAGGAGCAGGCGGCCACCCGCGTGCGCCTCGACAGCGTTGACGATTCGGCCTGCCGCAGCGTCCTGGCGCGATTCGCGGCGGCCGAGGTGCTGGTGGGAGTCTGGGAGATCACCTCGGATGTCGGCATCCCGGCCTTCCTCTGCCGCGTTGTGGACGCGAGCGAGAGCGCCCTGCGCCGGCTCTGCTACGCCGAGGGGATGGGCTGCCACCCGGCGCGCGAGGTCGCGCTGCTGCGCGCGCTGACGGAGGCGGCCCAGAGCCGTGTCACGCTGATCGCCGGCGTGCGCGACGACTGCTTCCCCGAGATCTACCAGCAGCTGCGCGACCCCGACCTGCTCGATCGGCAGCGGCGCGAGATCGCCTTTGGCCTCCAGGAGCGCCCGTTCGCCGCTGCCCCGACCTGGGAGGCTGACACGCTGAACGCCGATCTGGCCTGGGCGCTGGAGCGCCTGGCGGCCGCCGGGTTCGAGCAGGTGATCGTCGTGGATCTCAGCCGCCCCGAGCTGCGCGTCCCGGTGGCGCGGGTGATCATCCCCGGAATGGAGCATATCAGCGATAAGACGTCGTACACGCTTGGCCGCCGAGCCAGGGCGCTGCTGGGGCGGGGCCTATGAGTGTGATTATCTTCACAGGGCCGACATTGGCGCCCGCCGAGGCCCGCACTGTCCTCGACGCACAGTATCTGCCACCGGCAGCTCAGGGCGATCTCTACCGGGCCGCCCTGCAGCGGCCTGTCGCCATCGGGATCATCGACGGCCGCTTCGAGACCACGCCATCGATCTGGCACAAGGAGATCCTCTGGGCCATGGCCCAGGGCATCCACGTCTTCGGCAGCGCCAGCATGGGCGCCCTGCGCGCTGTCGAGCTGGCCGCCTTCGGGATGGTGGGCGTCGGCGCGATCTACGAGGCCTACCAGCACGGCGACCTTGAGGACGACGACGAGGTGGCTGTGGCCCACGGCCCGGCCGAAGCGGCGTTTCGCCCGCTCTCGGTGGCTATGGTGAATATCATGGCCACGCTGAGGGCCGCCGTTGCCGACGGCGTGATCACCCCTGCAACAGCCACCACCCTGGCCGACTGCGCGAAGGTGCGCTTCTATCCAGAGCGCAGCTACTCCGCCTTGCTACGGGACGGCGCCGCCCGCGGACTGCCCCCAACTGAGCTCGCGGCTCTGCGGGCCTGGTTGCCCACTGGCCAGGTTGACCAGAAGCGGGCCGATGCCCTGGCGATGCTGCGGCTGATCCGTGAGCGGCTCGCGGATGGGCTGCCGCCCTTGCAGGTTCGCTACCGCTTCGAGCACACGATGTCCTGGGAGCGGGTGCGGCAGAGCGCGGCGCGCGAGGCCCCGCCCGCATGGGACGGCCCGCCCGCGCCCGACGCGCTGCTCGAGGAGGCCCGGCTCGCGCCGGAGCTCTACCGGGAGGCGCAGCTCGAGGCCCTGAGCCGCGCCCTGGCCGGCGTGCTCGCCGCTCGCGCCGGGGTCCGCGCCGATGCTGAAGGGATTCGGCAGGCCGCTGAGTCCTTCCGCGCCGCGCGTAACCTCCTGGAGCCCCAAGCGTTGAGCGCCTACCTGGCCGCCCGCGACCTCGACGGGGATGATTTCGCCCGGCTCGTGGCCGGTGACGCCGCGCTCCTCTGGGCCAAGGCCTACGCCGCGGCTGAGCTGCGCTCGCACTTGCTCGATCGCCTCCGAGTGAGTGATGCGTACCCACGGCTCCGTGAGCGGGCGGCGCATAAGCGGCACACGCTCCGCGCGGCCGGGCTGGAGTCCGTCAGCCTGGCGGACCTCGGGCTCTCTCGTGAGGAGTTGCTCGACTGGTATTTCGCCGGCCGGCTTGGCGCGCCGATCCCGCCCGATCTCACCCGCTACGCCCGTTCGCTGGGCTTCGCCGATGAGCAGCTGTTTCTCCAGGCCGTCTTGCGGGAGTACTGCTATGTGACCAGAGTTGAGGGGTATCGTTCGGGCGCTGAAGAGCGCGGTGTTGAGCAGAGTGTGAGGAGGATAGTCGATGAGCGAGCAAGCTGAAGGCACCCGGCAGCCGGAGGGTTCGCAGATCTCGGGGATGCTGGTTCGCGGGCCGGATGGGCATCTCTATTTCATCCCCGACGATCAACTCCAGGCCTTCCGCGTGCCCGACAAGGGCCGCGACCTGATGACCGAGAAGCTGCTGCAGTCCACGCCGGCCGTGCATACGAGTATTCCCACTCACTGGCCGACGATGATGCTCTGCGCGATACAACAGATCAAACCGCCGGACTCCAGCGAGTGAGGTGTGCTGCTCTGTCGCTTTGGCGCAGGGCTAGATCCCACCACCACCCCCAAACTCATAGCTTGGGGGTGGCTTGGGTGTGCTAGTTGTACAGTACGGAGGTGGATCGGGTGACGACCGATGACAGACCACGGTCGGGCAGGCTGCGGGCGGTCGTCGGTCGTCTGTCGTCTGTCGTCCCTAGCCGCCTGGGCGGCCGGCCAGCGCATAGCTGACGGCCTCTTCCCACGGCAGCGCGGCGCCCTCAGCCCACAGCGCGTCGGCTGCCGGGCCGAGGGCCTCGTTGGCGGCGGCGACCAGGGCATCGATCCAGGGCTGGAGCGTGGACGGGATCGGGCGCTCCAACTCTGCCGAGAGCCGCTGCGCCGCCGCCGCCAAGCGCAGGGCGAAGGCCAGGTCATTGGGGCCGGTGGCGAGGCGGTGGGCCGCGGCCATCATGCCGATCAGCCCCTCGGCCACTTCGGCGCGGGCGCCCAGCTCGCGGAGCATCGCGAGGCTGCGCCCGTGGATCCGCAGCGCCTCTGCCGGCGCGCCCCGTCCCATCTGCACCAGCGCGAGCAGCTGCGAGGCGCGCGCGTACTGGTAGCGGGCGCCGAGCTCCTGATAGACGGGCAGCGCCTCGTTGAGCAGAGTGAGCGCCTCATCGAGGTGGCCCTGCTGGAAGGCGCCCACGGCCATATTGGTCAGGGTGGTCGCCTCGCTCAACCGGTCGCCTTGGGCCCTGGCCAGCTCCAGGCTGCGCTCTAGCCAGGAGCGGGCGAGCGGGAAGTCGCGGCGCATCCGCGCAGCGTGGGACAGGTGGCTGTACGCCTCCCTAACCAGAGCGGGATCGCCTGTCGGGCCCGCCATTGCCAGGCTGGCCTCGGCAAAGTACTGGGTCAGGTCCGCGTCCCCGCGCCAGAAGTGGAAGCGGGCCAGTTCGAGCAGAGTGGCGCTGGCCCCGGCCTGGTCGCCGAGGCCGATAAAGGCGGCGTTGGCGCGCTCCAGCCAGATGGCTGCCTCATCGAATTGGGCGCGCATGCGGAGCAGCCGGCCCACGCCCAGCACTCCCCAGGCCTTTAAATGCTCTTGGCCGTGGGCGGTGGCGAGTTCGATCGCCGCCTCACAGCGCGCTTGGGCGGTCGCCCAATCGCTCGTGCGCTCGTAGACTCGCCCGAGGTCGAGCAGAGTCGTGGCCTGCTCCTCGGGCGGCTGCAGCGCGCACAGACGCTCGTAGTAGTCGATCGCGGCCGCATTGGCGTTGCGCGCCGCAGCCGCGTCGCCGGCCTTGCGGAAGTACTCGCGTTGCTTGGCACGGTTGGCGCCGCGACCGTAGTGGTAAGCCAGCAGATCGAGCTGGGCCGCCGTCTCGGGCTGCGCCTCCAGCCAGGCTGCGAACTGGTCGTGGAGTGCGGCCCGCTGCGCGAAGGGCAGGGTGGCGTAGGCCACCTCCTGGGTCGTAGCGTGCTTGAAGATATAGCGCAGGTCGGGGTCGGGCGTATACAGGGGCGTCACATCGAGCGTGGCCAGGGCTGCGAGGGCGCGGCGCACCTCCGGCTCGGAGCCGAGGTCCGGGTGGACGCCCCAGAGCCAGGCCAGCGGGAAGATCCGGCCGATCACGCTGGCAACCTTCAGCACCGTCTGCTGGGCGAGGGGCAGCCGGTCGATGCGGCTCAGGATCAGGTTGAAGAGGTTGCCGGGCAGCTCCAGGCTCCGCAGCGCCTCGGGGTCGTCCGGGGGGATACCGAGGTCGCGCAGGTAGTTGATCAGCTCCTCGGCAAAGAGCGGGTTGCCCTCGGCGTGGGCGGCGATCGCGGCGGCGAGGGGCGCGGCCAGGGCCTGCTCGGGGCCGAAGGCCAGCGCGGCCCGCTGCGCGATCAGCTCGGCGGCCTCGCTGTCGGGCAGTTCCGCAAGGCGCAGCTCGAGGCCGTGGCGCAGCCCCGTCAGCAGCCCGGCTTGGGGCTCGTTCGGCTGCGGGGGCCGGTAAGCGAGCAAGAGCAACAGGGGGAGGTCAGCGGCGGCCCTGGCGATGGCGACCAGCAGATCGCGGGCGAGCGCGTCGAGCCAGTGGGCATCCTCGATGACAACCAGCATTGGAGCCGCCGTCCCGGCGAGCCGGGCCTGGAGGCACTCCACCAGCAGGCTCTCGAGCGCCTCCTTGCGCTGCTCGCCCTGCAGGCTGCGGGTGAGCTCGTTGTCGGCGAGCGGTAGGCCCAACGCGAGCCCCAGCAGCGGGAGGCGGGGCAGCAGCGCCGGCTGGAGCGCAGCGACGGCCCGCTCCAGCGCAGCGACCTGGGCCGCTGGGGGCGCCGCCGGATCGAGGCCGAAGAAGAGGCGCCAGATCGGTCGCCACGCGGCGTAGGGCGCAGGGTCGGTGGCCTGGCCGGCGCCGGCCAGCACAGTGAAGCCAGAGGCCCGCGCCTGGCGCATCGCCTCGGCCACCAGGCGCGACTTGCCGATGCCGGCCTCGCCAGAGATGCCGAGCACCCGGCCAGCGCTGCGGGCCTGCTCGATCGCCTCCGCGATCGTCGCCCGCTCGGCGGCCCGGCCGATCAGTGGCAGCGCGTGCTGCGGCTCCTCGACCATGATCGGGGCGCGGGGGAGCGAGACCGCGACCACAGGGATGCGCTCCGCCTTGCCTTTGAGCATCAGCGGGGGCAACTGCTCCAGGGTGAAGCGCTGCCCCACGGCGGAGACAAGGTTGGCGCTCATGAGCACCTGGCCGGGGGCGGCCGCCTGCATGAGCCGCGCCGCCACATTCGTTGCGTCGCCCATCACGTTGTAGGTCCGTGTGGTGCCGCCCATCGCGCCGACGCGAGACTGGCCGCCACTGAGGCCGATCTGCAGCGGGCCGGCGTAGGCCAGCCCGGGCGGCGGCGTCCGTAGCGTGAGCGCGGCGCTGGCTGCGTTGGCCGCGTCGTCGCCGTGGGCGATCGGGGCACCGAAGGTGGCATACAGGTAGCTGCCCTTGTCGCCCATGCTCAGCTGGATCAACCAGCCCTGGTGGCGCGCCAGCACCTGCTGGACCCAGCGAACGAAGGCGTCGAGCTTCGCGCCCGCGGCCTCATCACCGTGATAATCCAGCTCGGCGAAGCGCAAGAAGAGCGAGATCGTATGGCGCAACTCGGTGAGGAAGGCGCCCTGGCCATTCTGCAGCCGCTCGTAGACCGGCGGTAGCACCCAGGGCCGCAGCATCAGCTGGTCGAAGCTCTCCTCAGGGAGCTCGGGCCAGGGAGTAGCCGCCACGGCCGATGGTAGCCGCTCGAGCAGCGCGCAGCGTTCGCCGCTCGGGAGTTGGCGCCAATTGGTGGCTGCCAGGAGCTCGCCGGCCCGAGCGTCGAGCAGAATCTCGCCCACGCTGGTAACGGTGGCGAGCGCGCCCAGGCGCGCGATCGTGGTGCCCGCGAGTACCTCGATCTGCTGGATGGACGGGTCGCCCACGAGCAGGCGGCGGGCCGCGCCGACCGCGATGCTGACCTTCAGGCCGAGCCGGAGTTGGAGCCCGCCAGACAGCTCTCTGTGGCCGTGACGGGTCATCGCAGCCTGGAGCGCCAGGGCGCACGCGGCGGCTCGGGCGACCGCGGCCTCGAACTCGGCTGGGGTTGCCTCCCGAGGCTCGGGCCACTGGCCCTCATCCAAGGCCGCCGGGGTGAGCAGAGCGTCGAACCAGCAGGTGATCGCGTCGCCGCTGAAAGCGATCACGCTGCCGCCGAAGCGATCAACCTCGTCGATCAGCGCCCTGTAGAGCTCGTTGAGGATCAGCAAGAGCTCTTCGGCGCCCCGGCGGGGGCCGAAGCTGCGGGTGATGGCCTCGGTGGCGGGGGTGAAGCCGGCGATATCGGCGAAGAGTGCCGCGCCGCTCACCCGTTCGGGCAGCGAGGCTCGATGGTACAACGCGAAGCGTCTGTCGCGCGGCAGATAGCTGGCAAGGTTCTCCACAACCACATTCCTCACTCGATACTGCCACTCCAGCCGCTGCGCCAATTCTAAACCACCTGCAGCCGCTGAGCTTGTCAGGGGTTGAGGAAGTGCAAGAATATCAGGGCATGTCAACCAACGAGGTCAGGGGCCGCTGTGCTCACTCCGCAGCAGCGTCGGGCCTCCACTTCATTAGCGAAGCTGTCGGGCAGCTGACGACTCGCTGGCACTGCTCCTCACCCATGCTCTATGGCCCGGCGATGATCTCCGGTCGCCCGTCGCCGTCGAGATCGTGGAGCCCGAGCGCGCCCCAGCGGCCCGGCGGCGAGCGCCACTCTAGCTGGAAGCCCCAGCCGTGCCAGCGCCAGACCGAGACATGCTCGCCGGGGTCGCCGGGCGCCGCCCCGCCCTCGAGCACCAGCAGCTCAGCGCGCCCATCGCTCTCAAGGTCGGCGATGGCCAGGCGCTGGATGGGCGTCTCTGTGGCCGAGCCGCCCCAGATGATCCGGAAGCGCCCGCCGCGCCAGCCGAGCAGGTAGGGCTGGGTGCGCGGAGCGCCTGCCTCATCGGGCTGCCAGAGCAGCATGGCCAGTTCCACTCGGCCATCGTCGTTCGGGTCGCCCACGGCGATCTGGGTGAAGCGCCAGGCCGGCTCCTCGTTGCGCCACACGATCGGGGCGTCAGGGTCGGGCCCGTCGCGCACGATGACCACGCCAGCCGCGTCGAGCTCGGCCCAGAGCGGCGCGCCGTCGCCACGCAGATCGGCGGGGAGGCGCGTGGGCGGCGCGGGCAGCTCCAGGCCGGCCGGCGCTGCCACCGGCTGCCCCTGCTGCCCGTCCCAGCGCCATGCGGAGGCGCCATCGGGGTGCGTGTCGTCGGTAGAGGTGGTGGGCGCAGGGGTGGCCGGCGCGGTGGGGGCCGGAGTTGCGCCGAGGGCGGCGAGGGCGGCGCGGCCCGCCTCGCCTTCAGGATCGAGGGGGCGCGGCTGCCCGCCCGCCGTCGCCAGGGGGGCCGCGGCGACGCTGGTCACCCCCTCGCGGTCGAGCAGCACGCGCAGCACGGCGCCGCTGCTGATGGTGGGATCGTCCGGCCCATCGAAGATAAAATTGCCGAGGGAGTAGGCGACGAACCCCTCCCTCCCCCCGGCGCTCAGCATCTCCGCGGGCTGCAGCACGTGGGGGTGGGCGCCCAGCACCAGGTCGGCGCCGGCGGCCACCAGGCGCGCGGCCCAAGCCCGCTGTCGGGCCGAGGGCTCGGGGGCGTACTCCGCGCCCCAGTGGACGAGCACCACCACCGCGTCGGCGCGCTCGCGGGCGGCGGCCACGGCGTCGAGGGCGGCGGCGCT
>DAOUGF010000897.1:0-10549 GCA_034429295.1 Chloroflexaceae bacterium | reverse complement strand
ACACCGTCTACACCACCCGCGGCCTCGACGGGGCCGCTCTCGGCCTGCCGCCGAACTTCCGCGTTGTCCCCAGCCGCCTACCCACGATCAATCCACGCGTCCGTATCCCTTGGGAGCAGTTGCTCGCGCCCCTGCTGCTGCGCCGTAACGGCGCCGATCTCTTCCACGGCGTCCACAGCGTCGTCCCCTTCGCATGCCCCGTGCCGAGCGTCGTCACCGTGCACGACCTGGCCTTCATCCGCTTCAGCCAGACCTTCCGGGCCTACAACCGCGCCTACCTGGATTTCGCCACGCGGCTAAGTGTGCGCCGCGCCTCGAAGGTGCTGGTGGTCTCCGAGCATACAAAGCGCGAGGTGGTCGGCCTCCTCGGCGTGCCGGCGGAGCGGGTGGTGGTGACGCCGAACGCCGTGCGGGCCCACTTCCGGCCGGCGGACCCGCAGCGGCTGGCGGCCTTCCGCACGAAGCGGGAGCTGCCTGAGCGCTTTGTGCTCTACGTCGGCACCCTGGAGCCGCGCAAGAACCTCACGACGCTGCTCGAAGCCTACGCCACAGTGGTGCAGCGCCACAACGTCCCCCTGATCGTCGGCGGCGGCAAGGGGTGGCTCTACGACGCGGTGTTCCAACGGCTGGAGGAGCTGGGGCTGCGCGAGCAGGTGCGCTTCGTGGGCTATATCGAGGAGGAGGAGCTGCCCCTCTGGTACGCAGCCGCCACGGTCTTCGTCTTCCCCTCGATCTACGAGGGCTTCGGTATGCCGCCGCTGGAGGCGATGGCCTGCGGTACCCCGGTGATCACCTCGAACAGCTCCAGCCTGCCCGAGGTGGTTGGCGACGCCGGGCTGATGGCCCCGCCCCACGACTCCGCGGCCTTCGCCGAGGCGATCGACCGGGTGCTGAGCGACGAGGATCTGCGGGAGGAACTGCGGGAACGCGGCTTCGCTCAGGCCAGGCGCTTCACATGGCGGGCCACGGCCGAACGCACTCTCGCGGCATATGAAGATGTGGTGGCAGGGCGATAACAAGGCGCTTCAGAGCCCCGCCAGTGGTTGGAAGCAGGGCGAAGGCCAGCTGCGCGCCGGCCCTGGCCCCTGGGCAGGCCGGGTTCGCGGGCAGAGGCCGGCCCCACCTGTGCCTCTGTGGTTAGCTCTCAAGAGTAGGCTGGCTAGACAGCGCATAAAGCAGCGGCTACAATGCGGTCAGTTGCGCGCAACAGGGCCGCGCACGCGACCCGCAATGCCGCAAGCTGCAATCTGTAAGCTGCGATCTGTAAGCTGCGATCAGCAGCCGCAGCAAGCATTGAGGAGCCTCCATGGTCCGGTTGGAAAACGAGATTCTCTTCACGCCGATTCCCGAACGCATCGCCCGCCTCCGTGAGCTCGCCTACAACCTCTGGTGGACTTGGCACCCCGAGGCCCAGGAGTTGTACCGGCAGATCGACCCTGAGCTCTGGGAGCTGGTGTACCACAACCCGGTCGACTTCCTGCGGGACATCCGCCAGCGCAAACTCGAGGAGGCCGCTGCGAACCCAGGCTACCTGAAGAGCTACGACGAAGTGATGAAGAGCTTCGATAGCTACATGAGCTCGAAGGACACCTGGTTCAGCAAGCACTACCCCGATGTCAAGGATGTTCAGATCGCCTACTTCAGCGCCGAGTTCGGCCTCCACGAGTCGCTGCCGATCTACTCCGGCGGCCTCGGCATTCTCTCCGGCGACCATGTGAAGGAAGCCTCGGACATGGGCCTGCCCTTCGTGGCGGTGGGCTTCATCTATCCGCAGGGCTACTTCCGCCAGCGCCTCGACCCGAGCGGCTGGCAGAACGCTGAGTACAACAAGCTGAACTTCGCCGATGTGCCGGCCATCCCAGCCCTCGACCCGGAGGGGCGCGAGGTGGTGGTTGAGGTGGAACTGCCCGGCCGCACGATCTACGCGAAGGTGTACAAGTTCCAGGTCGGCCGCGTGGCCCTCTACCTGATGGACACCGACATCCACCCGAACAGCCCCCAGGATCGCGAGCTCTCCGCGCGGCTCTACGGCGGCGACCAGGAGATGCGGATCTCGCAGGAGCTGGTGCTGGGCATCGGCGGGGTGCGGGCGCTGCGCCGCCTCGGCTACAACCCGACGGTCTGGCACATGAATGAGGGCCACTCGGCCTTCCTCGTGCTCGAACTCTGCCGCGAGCTGGTCGCGCAGGGGCGCTCATTCGACGAAGCGATGCGGCAGGTGCGCTCAGAGTGCGTGTTCACCACCCACACGCCGGTGCCCGCCGGCAACGACGCCTTCCCCCTGCCGATGATCGAGAAGTTCTTCTGGAGCTACTGGCCCCAGCTGAACCTCACCCGCGACGAGTTTATGGGCATCGCGCTGCAGGAGCAGCAGTGGGGTCCCACCTTCGCCATGACGGCCCTGGCCCTGCGGCTCTCCAACTACCACAACGCCGTGAGCAAGCTTCACGGCCATGTGGCCCGCGGCATGTGGCAGTGGATGTACCCAGGCAAGAGCCAGGACGAGGTGCCGATCACTTCGATCACCAACGGCGTCCACACGGCCACCTGGCTCGCGCCCGAGCTGCGGGAGCTCTACAACGCCTATCTAGGCAAATCCTGGGAGGAGAATCTCGACGATCCGAAGCTCTGGCAGAAGGTGTATCAGATCCCCGACGAGGTGCTCTGGAGCACGCGCCAGAAGCTGAAGAGCAAGCTGATCAGCTTCGCCCGCCAGCGGATCATGAGCCACTACCGGCACCTCGGGCAGGGCGCTCCAGTCTGGCCGGTGCTGGAGGAGAACATCCTCACCATCGGCTTCGCCCGGCGCTTCGCCACTTACAAGCGGGCCACGCTGCTCTTCAAGGATGTGGAGCGGCTGAAATACATCCTGAACCGCCCCGACAAACCGATCCAGATCCTCTTCGCCGGCAAGGCCCACCCGAAGGACGATCCCGGCAAGCACTTCATCCAGAACGTCTACCAGCTGGCGCTGCAGCCGGGCCTGGCGGGCCGGATCGTCTTCCTCGAGGAGTACGACATGGCCGTGGGCCGGGCGATGACGCAGGGCGTGGATGTCTGGCTGAACACGCCGCGGCGCCCGTATGAGGCCAGCGGCACCAGCGGCATGAAGGCGAGCCTGAACGGCGCGCCGAACTGCTCCATCCTCGACGGCTGGTGGCCGGAGGCCTTCAACGGCAAGAACGGCTGGGCGATCGGCGAGGAGCGGGAGTATGTGAACCAGGATGAGCAGGATTGGAACGACGCTCAGTCGCTCTACCATATCCTGGAGCACGAGATCGCGCCGCGCTTCTACGATGGGCGCAACGCCGCCGGGGTGCCTGAGGCCTGGGTGCAGATCTGCAAGGAGGCGATCGCTACCGTGGCCCCCGCCTTCAGTATGCGGCGCATGCTCACTGAGTACATGCAGGAGCTGTACATGCCCGCGGCGACCCACCCGGCCCAGTCGAAGTAGCCGATGCCTCCGCGGACGCTCACCCTCGGCCGGATCGCGCAGATCCCCATCAGGCTCCACTGGAGCTGGTTGGGGATCTGCGCGCTGCTGGTGCTGGCAGTGCGGCCCACCTACGCCGCTTACACCTGCGACGGCGCGCCGATCTGCGGGCCAGATGTGGGGCTCGCCGCACTGATGGGCCTGCTCCTTGGGGCGTCGGTGCTGCTCCACGAGCTAGGACACGCCCTGGTGGCGGCCCGCCTCACGCTGCCGGTGCAGAGCATCACGCTCTTCGCCTTCGGCGGAGTGGCCGAGTTTGAGGGCGAGACGCCGGGGCCAGGGGCGGAGCTGGCGATGGCCGTGGCCGGCCCGGCCGTGAACCTGCTGATCGCATCCGGCACCGGGGCCATCTGGTGGGCTCGCGGCGGCCCTACGGCTCCCGACGGTCTGGCCGTGCTGATGGGCCACCTGGCGCTGGCCAACGGGCTGCTGGCACTCTTCAACCTGCTGCCCGGCTACCCGATGGATGGAGGGCGGGTGCTGCGGGCCACCCTCTGGTTCCTCAACGACGATGTGCTGCCCGCCACCCGAATCGCGGCGCAGGTGGGGCGCGCCTGCGGCATCGCGATCGGCCTCGGCGGCGCGGCGCTCGCCATGGCGGCCAGGCAACCCATGGTGGCGGCCTGGTCGGCCGTGATCGCCATCTTCCTCTATCGCACCGCCAGCGCCAGCTACCGCCAACTCCTGCTCCAGACCCTGCTGCGAGGCGTGAGCGTGGGCGACCTGATGCAGCGCCGACTGCGAACGGTGGGGCGCGAGCTTACGCTGGAGCAGTTTGTGGCCCGCTTTGTGCTGGGGCAGGCCGAGACGGGGTTTGCCGTGGCCGAGCCGATCGAGGGCGAGGCCGACGAGCAGCGGCTGCTTGGCCTGATCACCCTGCGGAACCTGCGGCGCTTCACCACCGCCCAGTGGTCGCAGCGCTCTGTCGCCGAGGCGATGACCCCAGCCAGCCAGGTGGCGGCCCTCGCGCCAGGCACCCCCGCCTTCGACGCCCTCTACGCCCTGCGAGAGAGCCCCGATGGCATCCTGCCCGTCATCGATGGCCAGCGCCTCGTGGGCATGCTCCGCCAACGCGATCTCGCCCTCTTTGTGCAGGTGCAGATGGCGCGCAGGAAGCATTGAGCATCGAGAACGCCCGCACGCTCGCGCTCATGCTCAAGGCTCAATATATCTATGCCCGGATCGCTGACTGAGATCTACGCCCGCCTGCGCGACCACTTCGGCCAGCTGACGGGGCCAGACGCCGGCCGCCCTTGGTGGCCGCTCTACAGCGACGACCCGCAGTTCGAGATCATCGTGGGCGCCGTGCTCGTCCAGCAGACGCGTTGGGAAACGGTGGAGGCCGCGACTCTGCGCCTGATCGCCGCCGGGCTGCTCTCGCCGCAGGCGCTCGCCACGGCCGATCCGGCCGCTGTGGCCGCCCTGATCCGGCCCGCCGCCTTCCACTCCCAGAAGGCCCCCGGCCTGGTGGCTATCGCACAGCACATCTGCCAACACTACGGCGGTAGCGCGGCGTCCATGCTGGCCCGGCCGACAGCAGCGCTGCGGGCCGAGCTGCTCGCCCTGCCACGCGTCGGCCCGGAGACCTGCGATGTGGTGATGCTCTACGGCGGCGACCACCCGGTGTTCGTGGTAGATGAGTACACCAGGCGGCTGCTGGAGCGGGTGGGGGTTTGGATCGCGAAAGTCGCGGAAGCTGGCGCCGCGAAAAACGCGAAGGCGAAGGCGCGAAAGGCCGAAGGACGAGGACGCGAAACGGAAGCACGCGAAACGGAAGCACGCGAAACGGAAGCACGCGAAACGGAAGCACGCGAAAGCGGGGATGGCGCCGCGAGCACGTTTTGGCGGCGGGCGAGCTACGAGGCGGTGCGGCTCACCATCGAGGCCGAGCTACTTGAGGCAACGCGCACGGCCCAACCTTCATCCCGCAATCCTCAGCCCTCAACCCTCATCCCTCATCCCTCCTCCCTCATCCCTCTCACCCCGCTCTACGCCGACTTCCACGCGCAGATCAACGAGGTGTGTGTACGCTACTGCCTGGCCCGCCCGCGCTGCGACGGCCCACCGGCGCGCCGCGTCTACAGCCGCCAGGAGGGCCGCGAGAACTACCTCGACCGCGACGACGGCTGCCCGCTCAGGCCGATCTGCGCCCACTACGCGAAGCGAAAGGCCGGGCTCGCCCCTTGAGCGGGAGAGGCCGCCCGCCCGGGGCACGCTTCGGCTATAATGGCGCGCCGGGGGCAGCGCCCTCGCCTTCCGCCGGCGCCAAGTTGCAGCCTGCCGCCGCAGCAGAGCGCCGCTGTCATCAGGGTCAACTAAGAATGCTGTAAGAGGCAGCTCAATGCGACTGATCATTGTCCGCCACGGCGAGAGCGAGTGGAACCGCATCCATCGCTACCAGGGCCAGCTCGACGCCCCGCTCTCCGAACTAGGGCTCCGCCAGGCCGAGGCCCTGGCCCAGCGCCTCAAGGCAGAGCGGCTCGACCAGATCTACACGAGCCCGCTCCAGCGGGCCGCGCTCACAGCCAAGGCGATCGCCGCCTACCACCCCAACGTCCCCTTTGCTGAGGCCGACGCCCTGCTCGAGATCCACCACGGCGAGTGGCAGGGCAAGTACGCCGATGAGATCCGCGAGCTGTACCCCGATGGCCTCGAGGAGTGGCGCCAGCACCCCACCCGCTCGCAAATGCCCGGCGGCGAGAGTTTCTCCAATGTGCTCAAGCGCACCCTGGATTTCAAGGAGGAGCTCTACCAGCGCCACCGCGACCAGACGGTGCTGGTCAGCACCCACGATGTGGTGGTGAAGATCCTCGTCGCCGACGCCCTCGGCATGAACATGGACCGCATCAACCGGATCTGGGTTACTAACGCCAGCATCTCGGTGATCGAGTACGGCGACGACCTCCCGTACCTCGTGAGCCTCAGCGAGGCCTGCCACCTCGGCACCCTGGCGAGCACGCGGGAAGGGCAGAAGGCGATCTGAGGTGGCGATGGGGTGAGCAGGGAGCATCCCGCAATTCGCTGCTCCCTTCTCACATCAACAGGTCTGATTTGTCACCAGCTCGCAGCGGTCGAAGAGCACGGCCTTGAGCTTGCCGATGATCTGACCTGGCACCTCGACAAACTGGTAGCGCAGCATCCCCTCCCAGATCAGCTCGTCGCGGATGGCGGGCCTGATCAGCGTCCACTGGGCAATCAGGCCGAAGTTCCAGTAGACGAGGGCGGCGGCTGCGGCCAGGAGCGGCCAGGCGCCAATGCGCGGGCGCAGCCAGTCCAGCAGGGCGGCGAGGCCGAGAACGAAGATCGGCGTACACTCGATCAGGCGGCGGAAGCCGAAGGCTCGCCGCAGATGCCAGGTGGTGCCGAACGCGCCATTGATATAGGTCTGGGCGAGGAAGCCCGCGAGCAGCAGCAGGGCAAGGGCCGCGTCGCGGCGGCCGAGCGGCAGCAGCCCGGCCAGCCCCAGCGCCAGCACCGGGCTCCAGAGGAAGGCTCCGCGGCCAGGATGGATCAGCGTGTTCAGGAAGTTCGGGCTGGTCCAGATCAGCTTGCCGCTCACCGTGGACGAGGGCGTCGGCTGGCCGTTGAGGATCTGGTAGGCGAGTAGCTGCGGTGTGACCGCCAGGGCCAACACGGCCAGGAAGAGGAGATGGCGCCCGAGCAGCCCCGCCGCCTGGCGCAGGGAGGGCCGATCCCCTGCGGCGGCCCTGCGCAACAGGCCAGCGTAGACCCACAGCGCCTCGAGCGCGGGAATGATCAGCAGCAGGCCGAGCTGCTCGCGGGTCATCACCATGAGGCCGCCGATCAGCCCGAGCAGCAGCCAGGTGCCGGGGCCGCGCTCGAGCGGCCGGCGCCAGTGGCGCATCCAGACGCTGAGGAAGAGGGCGAAGAGGAAGAAGCCCGTGGCGTGGGACCAGGGCATGGCGATGTAGGTGTAGAAGATGAGGGGCGAGGCGAGGAAGAGCGTGAGGGTCGCCAGCGTGGCGGCGAAGTCGCTCGCCTGACGCCGCGCCAGCCGGTAGGTGAGCAGCAGGCCGAGCAGGCTGTAGAGGGCCGACATCAGACAGACGGCGAGGATGTACGGGCGCGAGAAGCCGTCGCGGGGGATGTTAGCGCCGAGGGCGTTAGCGCCGAGCACCAACAGGTCGGCGAGGATGAAGCCGGGCGCCCACATGATCGCCGAGCCGACGGGGGCAACGTTGCGCAGCAGGCCCGTGACGGGGTTGGGGTTATTAGCATCCTCCCGCAGCAGCGCGTTGAAGACAGCGTCGTCGCCGAAACGGCGACCCTGCTCGGCGAAGTGGGTGTACTCGTTGCGAAAGTCGAGATCGCCGTCGAAGTAGAGCGAGCGAAGGTACGCGTAGTACTGCACCTCGTCGCTGAGAGCCACGCGGGGCACACTGAGCGGCAGGAGCAGCAGGAAGAGCAGCGGGATCAGCCAGGGTCCGACGTCGCGGGCGCCAAGCCAGGCCCGCAGCCGAAGCAGGGGCGCGGGCCGATCCGGCGCGGCGAGCTCGGCCGAGCGGTCGGAGGTCATAGAAGCTACCTTAGTATGTCGCCACAGCAACTCGTTGGAGCATCCAAGAAGGGCGGCCTCGACGGGCCGCCCTTACCGTTCCCTGCCGGGGTCGCTGTGGCGCCCTAGCGGGAGCTCACAATGGGCAGGCCCACCTGCGGCCTTGTCACCTCGGTGAGTGTAACCGATGCTGTCAAGTAGCCGTCGGTGGGGTTGCCGGCGCCGTCGAGGAAGCGGACGTAGATGAAGTAGTCGCCCTCTGTCAGCGGGTCGCTGAGGTTCGTCGCCAGGCTCCAGTTGGCGATCACGAAGTCATTGCCGGTGCCTGGGGCCTGGACAGGCGTCCAGATCAGGTTGGGATCGGTTGTTGGGTTTGCCACCTCGGTGCGGCTGTTGGCGATCCAGACGCCCCAGAAGCCGCGGCCGGGGTAGCTATTGTCGCTCACGTTGATGCCGGCGAAGGTCAGGTCTACGAGGATGGTAGCGTTGGGGTGGGAGGCTGCGGTGACCGTGCCGGGATTGGACGTGTCGAGGGTCGGCTTTACGGGGTCGAAGATCAGGCTCTCCGTGTAGGTCTCGACGTTGCCGGCCTCATCGGTCACTCGCACGACGATCTGATTGGGCCCCTCGACCATCAGGCCCTGGTAGCCGAGGACGTTGGCGAAGGTCTCGTCGGTCAGGGTGATCGCCTTGGGGAAGCTGGTGGTGGCCCGGGCCGCCGCCAGATCCTTGATGCCGCTGCAGTCGTTGACACCCCGTAGCTCCAGGTAGAAGGTCGGGGCGCGGGTGTAGCCGGGATCGCCATCGCTGGCCCCGCCGTCGCCCCGATCGGCCAGGTTGCCGGCGACGAGGTTCGTGGGGGTGAACTGGCTGGCCTTAGGATCGATATACGGGTTGCTGACGATCCTGGCCGCGTGGATGCCGGTGTCGATGATGATATCGTCGCTTTGGGGCTGAGCTGGCGGCCCGTCCCCCTCGCGGAGCTGGGTGTAGAGGCGCTCGTGGCTGCAGGGCGCGTCGCTGAGGATGCTCTCGGGGAGCGGGATCTCCATCGGGTTGGTGAAGTTCTGCCAGCCGTTGGAGTCGTTCTCGGTATCGGTGGGCTCGCTATCCCAGCGCCAGCGGATCTGGGTGGGCTGGCCTTGGATGTTGGTGAAGCTCACCGTCACCGTCGCCTCTTTCTCGGAGATCTCCTCGCCATCCTCGATCACGGGCTGGCCCATGCGGGGCCCTGGGCCAGGGCCGCTGCCTGGGGCGGCGGCGAAGAGCAGGTAACGCAGGAACGAGTTATCGCCCTGGAAGATCTCGCCGGCGACGTGGGCGTAAGCCGCATCGCTGACCGTAGTGCTCAACCGCGAGTTGAAGATGATGCCCGCATCGTTCGGCGCGTCGATCGGGTTGCTGAACGCTGTACTCCCCGAGGGCCGGACGCTGTAGTAGACGCGCAGGCCGGCGCCGACCTCGGCGTTCCACTGCAGGTGGAGATTGCCGCTGGTGTCGCCGTCGATATTGACGGTGCCAAAGACCGCGCCTGGGCCGACGATGCGGTTGTTCTGCCATTGGCCGGGGCCCTGGTTCGTGGCGACCCAGACACCCGAGGAACCGCCGCTATTAGCCACGCCGCGGTACGCTACATAGAGTGTGCCGGCCGCATCGTAGGTGACGGTGGGGTCGGCGAAGTCGCCGGAGAGCGGCGTGATCCTGCTGGTGGCAAAGGTGCTGCCGTTCCAGGTGCCGGCGTAGATCACCAGGCGGTCGCTCTCGCCGATCGTATAGGCGAGGGCCATCTCGCCGTTGGGGCCGGCGCCAAGGGCAGGGAAGTTGAAGACGGCGTCGCTGCCGATAATGATCGGACTGGTCCACGATTCGCCGTTGTTCGTCGAGCGGGCGATGAAGGTTGGGCGATCGGGGTCGCGCCAGGCGACGAAGATCTGGCCGTCGGAGGCGACCTCGACCGAGGCGTTCACGGGGAAGGAACTGCTGCTCCCGGCGAAGACCGTTCGCTGGGGGCCCCAAGCGCCGCCCGGCGGCCTGTAGCGGTAGTGGATACGACGCGTCTCCTGGTTGCCCCAGATATAGTGGACGGAGCCGTCGGGGCCGGTGGCGACGCTGGTTGAGGAGAAGTCGGCCTGGCCGGGCGCTTCGCCGAGCCTGGTGGGCGGGGCAAAGCTCTGGGCGCTATCCTGCTTCTCCCAGATGAAAGCGTCGGCGCGGTTGGCATTGGCGGAGAGGTAGACCATGTTACCGAAGCCGGCCACGTCGGGGAACTTGATCTCCCTGGCGCCGGGGAGGGTGGTCTGGAAGATGAGGCGCGGGTTGCCAGAGGTCTGAGCGAGGGCCGGGGCGCTCGTCACAAGCGTGGCTAGGACCGCCAGCCCGCTAAGCAATGCGAGGATACGACGCATAGGATGGCTCCTCTGCTTGTGACTATGGCGCGGTGACGACAAAATCATCGAAGAGGATGCCGCCCATCGCGCGAGTGTAGATGCCGGCGCGACCAGCGGAGAGCGGCTGGGCGTCCTCCGCCTCCAGCACCACCT
>DAOUGF010000896.1:0-4328 GCA_034429295.1 Chloroflexaceae bacterium | reverse complement strand
ACTAATACTCCACATCGCTCTGCAGCGCCCGGAACTGCACCACGGCGAGGACCGCGATCATCACGAAGAGGATGAAGGCCTGGGCCGAGGCGACGCCGAAGTCGAGATCCTTAAAGCCGTTGTTATAGATCTGGGTGACGATCGTCTGAGTGCTGTTGCCCACGCCGCTCGGCACCATCGCGTAGACCCGCTCGAAGACCTCGAAGCTCGCGATCGTATAGAGCACCACCAGGTAGAGGGTGGTCGAGCGGATCAGCGGCACGGTAATGCGCCACCAGCGGGTGATCGGCCCGGCGCCGTCGAGCTCGGCGGCCTCGTAGTACTCGGCGGGGATGCTGCCCATCGCCGCGCTGAAGAGCACCACCGCCGTGGCCGGCATCGTTAGCACCGCCGAGAGCGTGACGCTGGTGAGCGCGATGTTAGGGTCGGAGAGCCAGCGGATCGGCTCCAGGCCCACGAGCCGCAGCAGATAGTTGGCGAAGCCCCATTGGGCGTTGAAGATGTAGCGCCAGGTCATGCCGACGATCAGCGCGGAAGTGACCGCCGGCAGGTAGTAAGCGGCGCGGAAGACGGTCTTCAGCCGGTTGGAGAGCGGCTGGATCAGGCTGGCGAGGATGAGACCGAAGAGGATATTGGCGGTGACGGTGAAGAAGCTGTAGATCAGCGTGTTCTGGATCGCCGTCACGAAGACGCCGCCCTGCTTGGAGAAGGCGTCGGCGTAGTTCTCCCAGAGCGGATCCTGCCAGCGCCCGCCCCGCGCCAGGCTGAAGCGCTGGAATGAGATCACGAACGACCAGAGCACCGGGATGAGGGTGAAGAGGGCGAAGGTGATCAGGCTAGGCAGCACGAAGGCGTAGCTCCAGCCGTGGCGCTGCACAAAGCGCCGGAATTGAGCCGCAGCCCCGTGCTCCCGCCGAGCAGCGGCCTGAGGGTCGTAGCGCTTAACGGTTGTCACGGGACTGCCTCCTTGGGTGCTTGCTCGCGCTGCTCGCTCGCGACAAGGTGAGGGCCCTCGCTTTCGCTTGGGCCAGGGGGCAAGGGGACGCCTGTCGGAGCCGTGAGGCGTCCCCTTGCCCCTTTATCCCTTACTGTTCCGCCAGCAACTCGTTGACCTCTGGGGCGATCTGGGTCATCGCCTCCTCAGCCGTCTGCTGGCCGAAGATCACGTTCTGCAGCGCCGGGTGCACAAGGCGGGTGAACTCCGACCAGGGCCCGATGATCGGCGTGGCGTACATCTTGTCGACGAAGGGGATGAACTCGTCGAGCGGCGGCGCGACCTGCACCGAGGCGCGGGCGCCAGGGGCCAGGTAGAAGCCGACGGCTGCCGTGTCGCTGGGGGGCACATCCTCCTGCACCGCCGCGCTGGTCAGGTAGCGGGCCAGGTCCATGCCGGCCTGCTTGCGGGCCTCGTCGTCGCTCTCAACCACGGCGATCAGGCCGACGGCGCCGACGGTGGTAGTGTAGCCGTTCACGCTCGGGATCGGGTAGATCTCGAAGTTCACGCCATCGGCCTTGAATTGGGCCGCCGGGCCGGTGGCGTCGATGATCATCGCGATCTGGCCGGTGGTGAAGCCACCCTTCACGTCGGTGTCGGCCATCGCGCCGAAGTCGGGGGGCGTCACCTTATGCACCAGGGCCAGGTCGGCGTAGCGCTGGATGGCCCGGATGGCGGTGGGGGTGTCGAGGCCGAACTTGGTGTTGTTCTCCACCAACGGCTGCACGCTCGGGTCCTCATTCATGAACATGGCCCAGGTGTTCACCACGCCGGGATCCACGAAGCCGGCCCAGCCGTAGACCTGCTCGCCGTTGTCGCGGGTGAAGGTGAGCTGCTTGGCCGTCTCGACGAACTGATCCCAAGTCCAGTCCTCAGGCGGCAGGGGCACGCCGCGCTCCTCGAAGACATCGACGTTGAGGTACATGCCCATGGGCACCACCCAGAGCGGCCAGGCGTAGGCCTTGCCGTCGTCGGTGACGCGCACCACGTCGAGGACGTTCGGGTAGATGTCGGCCTTGTCCTCCTCGGTCAGGAAGTCGTCGATGGGGGCGACGAGGCCTTCCTGGGCGAAGGCGAGCAGGCGGTCCGACGGCAGGCGCAGCACATCAACGCCCTGGCCGCTCTGCACGGCGGTATTGAGCTTGGTGAAGCCCTCGTCGTTCGGCGTGTAGCCGATGATCTCGACGTCGATGCCGGGGTTGGCCTCCTCGAACTTGGCGACCGCCTGCTCCATCGGGATGGCGAACTGGTTGCCGGGGGTGTAGCCGAGCACCCAGTAGCTCAGCGTGCCCTGGAAGCCGCTGTTACTCACCCGGAAGTCGTCCTCGCCCGTAGCGGCGGGCGCGGTGGTGGCCTCGGGGGCCGCCTCGGTGGCGGCGGGGGCCTCGGGGGCCGCCTCGGTGGCGGCGGGAGCCTGTGTGGGCTGCTCGGCGGCGGGGGCCGCCGTGGGCTCGGCCGGTGGCGTGGTGGGCTGGGCCGCCGGGGCGCCGCCGCAGGCGGCCAGCAGCATCGCTACCAGCGCCATCAGCAGCAGGGCGAACGTTCCTCGCTTCATAGCTCCTCCTACTCGGCTTGTAGTCACTTCTCCGGCCAGGCCGGAGCGCGGATGATAGCACGAAATCGGGCCGGCGCCGCTGTCAGGTGTAGATCAGATAGGGCTCCCGCCGCGCCCGAAAGGCGGCCTCGTTAGCGGCCCAGCGAGCGGCGATCGCCTCGGCCGTCTCGCCGGCCTCCAAGGCGAGCCGCAACTCAGGCCCGCCGGCCAGGCGATCGAAGTGGGCTGTGCCACCGCCCTCGCCGTAGCCGCGGGCCGCCATCTGCGCCGGGTCGGCGTAGATCTGGTCGGCTGGGCTGATCGCGAACTGCTCCGGGTGGAGATCCCGCAGTGCCGCGAGCAACGCCACGCCCGTCAGCACCGGCCGCAGCGCCTCAGGGTCGCTTACATGGGGCTGCACCCCCTGGCAGGCCTCCCCGGCGTAGGGCGCGAGTGCCGGCGTGAAGGCCACGGCCCGCCAGCGCACGCCGGGCAGCCCTTGGGCGTTGAGCGCGTCGGCGAGCGCCGGCCCGTCCACCCAGGGCGCGCCGAGCCACTCGAACGGCATCGCCGTGCCCCGGCCCACCGAGAGATTCACGCCCTCCGCCAGGCAAGTGCCGGGGTAGACCGTGTTCGCCTGGTGGGTTGGCATGTTTGGCGACGGTGCGCACCAGGGCAGGCCGGTTTCCGGCCAGCGCTGCTCGCGACGCCAGCCCTGGCACGGCACCACCTCAAGCTCGCAGCCCAGCTTCAGTTCGGCGTTCGCCAGGGTCGCCAGCTCGCCGAGGGTGAGCCCGTGGCGGATCGGCACGTCGTGCAGGCCGATCAGGCTGCGGTAGCTCGGCGCCACGCCCGGCCCTTCCACGGCGAGTCCGCCAAGGGGGTTCGGCCGGTCGCAGACCACCACGGCCGCGCCGCAGCGGGCCGCAACCTCCATCAGGCGCACCAGCGTCCAGGCGTAGGTATAGAAGCGCGTCCCGATATCCTGGTAATCGCAGACGACCACATCGATGCCCGCGAGCTGCTCCGCCGTGGGGGCGTTCTGCTCGCCGTAGAGGCTGTAGACGGGCGTGCCGGCATACTCGCCGTCGGGCACGTGGGCCGCCTCGGGCGCCGCGCCGAGCAGCCCGTGCTCCGGGCCGAAGAAGGCCCGCACGTCGGCGGCGCGGGCGAGAGCGCTGGCGCTGCTCGTCAGGTCGGGCAGCACGCCGCTCGGCCCGCTGAGCACGGCCACCCGCCTGCCGGCGAGCAGGTCGCGCCGCTCATCGAGCAGCACGCTGACGCCGGGGCGCACAGTAGGGCTCATGGCAGTGCTCCTGCGCCGCCAAGCGCCTCGACGGCTGCCCGCAGCGAGAGTGGCGGGTCGCCGTACGTGCAGAGCGAGGCGGCGGCGCTCGGTAGGTGCTCGATGTCGTGGGGGCTGCGGGCCGCCAGGTGGATGAGCGGCGCGCCGCGGCCGGCGAGGGCTACGCCCAACCGGGCCTGCCGCTCGATGAAGCAGGCGTTGCGGGTGACGAACAGCACGGCGTCAGCGCCCTCAGCCGCCTGAAGGGCTTGGGCCCACTCGGCGTCGGGGAGGTCGGGCGCGAGGGCGCAGTAGCGCAGCGCGGGGAAGGCGGCGGCCAGTAGACCCCGCAGCAACTCCGAGCGCGAGGCGGCCTCCTCGGCGTTGTTGAAGCGCGGGAGCAGACAGTCGATCGCAGCCAGCCGCGCGTCGGCCGGCAGCGGCAGCAGGCCCTGCGGGTCGTGGCGCGTCAGCCCGCGACGGGCGAGCGCGAGCGCCTCCCTTTTCGCGTCTTC
>DAOUGF010000895.1:0-2514 GCA_034429295.1 Chloroflexaceae bacterium | reverse complement strand
CTTCGGGCCAGCACCCGAACGCGGTAGCGCCCCCTTGCGGGGAGCGCGAGGGGCGGAGCCCACTCGCAAGCCTGCTCACCGCGCAGGTGGTACTGCTTCGGGCCAGCGCCCGAACGCGGTAGCGCCCCCTTGCGGGGAGCGCGAGGGGCGGAGCCCACTCGCAAGCCTGCTCACCGTGCAGGTGGTACTGCTTCGGGCCAGCGCCCCGCAGGGACGCAAGCTCAGAGCCCGTCGCCCCTGGCCAAGGGAAGGCCGAGCAGGTCGGCGGCGCGCTGCCCGTCGAGAGGGCCGCGCACCACACGCTGCAGCACCCCGTCGCCATCGATCAGGATGTGCGTCGGGAAGCCGATCACCCCGAAGCGCTCGGCGAGCGCGCCCTCGGGGTCGAGGGCGACGCTGAAATCGGCGGGGTGATCGGCGACGAAGGCGGCCACCGTCGCCGGAGGCTCGTTGACGGCCACGGCCACGATCCGCACGGCGGGTCCGAGGTCCTGGGCGGCCGCGTTGATATCGGGCCACTCCTCGCGGCACGGCGCGCACCAGCTGGCCCAGAAGCTGATCCAGACGGCCTGGCCGGGAGTGCCGGCCAGGCTGATCATCTCGCCCGACAGGCTCGCCACCTGGATCTCCGGCACCCGGTCGCCGGCCGCGAGCGGGCCGACGGGCGCGGAGCCGCACCCGGCGATAGCCAGGAGCAGCAGCGGCAGCAGGGAGTGGAGCATCTGCCGGGCGCGCATCGTCGTTACTCCCCTATTCCAGGGTCCTGAGGTAGGCCACAAGGTCGGCCAACTGCTCGTCGGTGAGGGTTGGATTGCCGGGCATCTGGCCGATGTCGCCGACGCCGCCGACCTTGATCCACTCCATCACGTTCTCGTCGGTGATCGGCTTGCCGTTAGGCAGGTTCTCGCCGTAGGGCCCCTGGCCCTGGAAGAGCCCAGCCAGACCTGGGCCGACAATCTGATCCGAGCCGGTCGAGTGGCACCCGGCGCAGCCGGAGTTCGTGAAGAGTGCCTCGCCGCGGGTGGGATCGCCGGCTGTTGCGGCCGGCTGCTCGGCGGCGGGGGCAGTGGCCTGCGACGAGGCCCCCTGCCCGCCACACGCGGCCAGGACAAGGAGGCTGAGCAGACCGGCGAGAGCGAGAAGGACGAGCGTGCGTGTGCGGACCATCGTGCGAACTCCTTTGAGCTGTAAGGCAGCTACCTATGCCGCAAAGTCGCGGCGGTCGAAGGCCCGGACCGCGCCCAGGAGCGGTACAACGATCCAGGCCAGCAGGGCCAGGGTGAGCAGCGCAGACCCGGCGGGGCCGCGCAGGAAACCGATCAGGGCCTGGGCGGTGAGGCCGAACGAGTCGGCGCCACCAAGCTGGATGAGCGCGGCGATGCGCACAAGGTCTACCGGGTTGGCCACCAGCAGGAGGCCCAAGGCGCCTTTCAGCGCAGCGCCGCCGAACAGGGCCGTCGCCCCGACGACGAGCAGATCGTACAGGAGCACGCTGCCGAACCAGAGCAACAGCCCCCAGGTGAGGGCGCGCAGGCGCGTGGCGCTGACGCTGGCGAGCCAGAGGCCAAGGCTGATGAAGGCCAGCCCTAGGCCAAGCGAGCGCAGCACGAGCAGCAGATAGCCTCCGGCGGCCATGTCGGCGCCGGCGGTGGCGATCACCAGGCCCGCGCCGCCGAAGCCGCCGAAGAGGGCGATGGCCAGGGCCGCGCCGAGGCCGGCGAACTTGCCGAGCACCAGCGACCGCCGGGCGATCGGCTGGGCGAGCAGCACCTCGAGCGCGCCCTCCTCGCGCTCAGCTGCCATGCTGGTGATGCTGAGCAGCAGGGCCAGCAGCGGCACCAAGTAGAGCACCAGGTTCAGCAGGGCGATCGTGGTGCGCGAGAAGCCCGCCACGCCGCTCAGCCCCATGCTGCGCATGCCCACAAGCGCCAGGGCCAGGGCCAGCAGCGCGAACAGCCCGCCACAGAGCAGTACCCAGCGGCTACGCACCGCCTCTGTCAGCTCGCGCCGGGCGATGATGGCCACGTGTCGGAGCATAGGCGTCCTCATGTCACGGCTGCCCCACGAGGTGCAGGAAGATCGCCTCCAGCGTCGGCCCGCTGCTGCGCAGATCGCGGATGGGGAGCCCGGCGCCGAGGATAGCCCGGAGCACCGCCGGCTTCCAGGCCGGCGCCACTTGCACTTGCAGTGTATCACCTTCGATCTGCGCTTCGGCGCCCGCCCGGCTCACGAGTTCGACCTCGTCACCTGTGATGGCCTCAAGGACCACTTGGATCTGCTCGGGGAGGGCGCAGCGTTGAGCCAATCCAGCGACGCTATCGGCGGCGATGAGCCGGCCGTTGTGCAGGATCGCAACCCGGTCAGCCAGTTCCTGCACGTCGCCGAGGATGTGAGAGGAGAGCAGGATGGTCTTCCCCTTGGCCTGCTGTTCGCGTAGCAGCGCCTTCAGGCCGGCCACGCTCTGCGGGTCGAGGCTGGCGGTGGGCTCGTCGAGCACGAGGACCGGCGGGGCGG
>DAOUGF010000894.1:0-11343 GCA_034429295.1 Chloroflexaceae bacterium | reverse complement strand
CACCCCGATCGGCAGCTGCTCGGTCTCGAGAAGCGGTCCCTGCTCGATATGCAGCTCCACAAAGGCGGCGTAGGCATCCTGGGGGAGCCGCACCTCCTCGAGCGGCGCCGTGAAGCCGGCGGCCGCCCGCAGCTCATCCAGGCTCCGGCCCTCGCCGTCTCGTAGCGACCGCAGGGCGGCCGGATCCAACACGCCGCTCAGCGCCCTGCTGCCGAGGCAACCGACGCCGAAGCGGGTGGGCTCCTCCGAGGTGAAGAGCAGCAACTCCAGCGAGCGCCGAGGCCTGAAGCCCGAGCGCTTGAGGGCGCGGATCGCCTCCAGCGCGCCAACCACGCCCACGGTGCCGTCGAAGGTGCCGGAGGCCGGGATGGCGTCGATGTGGGAGCCGCTCGCCACCGCCGGCAGATCGGGCTCGGCCCCCTCCCAGCGGGCGAACAGGTTGCCGAGTCCATCCTCGCGCACCGTCAGCCCGGCCTCAGCGCAGCGCTCCCGCAGATAGGCGCGGGCCCGCTGGTCGGCCTGGCCGTAGACGATCCGCGTCACGCCGGGGGGCGGCGAATCGGAGCAGGCGGCGATCGCGTCGAGGTCAGTTTGGATGGCGTCGCTGTCGATCGAGAGTTCCATGGCTACAGGAGTGGGTCGCGGTTCACATCCTTGTAGTAGATATAGCGAGCGGGCGATTTGCCGGTGGCCACGAACCACTGTGGGCAGTAGGGCGCCATCCAGATCACGTCGCCGGCCTGCACCGGGTGCCAATCGTCGCCGAGACGATAGATGCCCTGGCCGTCGAGCATCATCAGGCCGTGCTCCATAATATGGGTCTCCACCATTGGGAGCGTGGCACCCGGCATGAATGTGAAGATGTTCACGGCCATATCGAAGGCCGGCAGATCGGGCAGGAGCGTCTTGAGCAGCGCGCCCTCATCGCCCATAAACGGCGCCCCGATCAGATCCTGCTCCTGGCCGATCACCGGCTCGGGCACGGGGATGCCCGCCAGCGGCGTGTAGGTGCGCTGGAAGACCAGCAGCTCGGCCGGCTCCCGCTCGCTGGCAGGGCGGATGCTGTAGTTGGCGCCCGGGGGAAGGTAGGCGTAGCCGCCCGGCCGCAGTTCCGCCCGCTGGCCGGCCACGCTCAAGGTAACGGCGCCCGCGTGGAGATAGATGAACAGCTCCTCGCGGAGGCGCTCCCCCTGGCCGACGGCGCCGGCTCCAAGGGTGACGAGGTACTGGGCGAAGCGGGCGCCCATGCCAGGGCTGATCAGAACGGCGCAGGCGGCGCCGGGCCAGCCCGGCAGCGGGGCCCGCACCAAGCCCGCCGGCGTGATCAGGGCGTAGCGACTACCCACCACGCTGCGGGTGTGGCCGTAGGGCTCGCTCATCGAAAGGACTCCTTCTGTCGCGGGACACGGCGTATCTTACCATATCCCGTCAGCAGAAGTTCCTGTAAAGCAGCGCGCCCGCTTGCTCAGTGATCGAGTCAGGCACCGACGGCTCGGTGAACAGGTTCGTGAGTTGAGGGAGCAGGCTCCGGGCCTTGAGCGCCCCCGGCGACGGGGCTACGGCCGAATCGGAGCGCAGCAAGTAGATCGTTCGCTCGTCGGTGGCAAACTTGCGCTTGTAGCGCAGCAGACCTTCTTGATCCCAGTCGCTCAGGCCGAAGTCCAGCATGCTGTACCCCAGCTCCTTGGCGTACAGCATGCTCTCCCAGACGAGCAGGTCGTTTGGCCGATAGGCAAGCCTGGCACTGTCGGAGGCGTTGAACTTGTAGTAGATCGTATCGCCCCAGCCGAGGAAATAGATGCCGCCGATGATGCACTGCTCGTGCATGGCGACCATCAAGAAGCCCTGCCCCTGTTCGACGAACTGTTCCCAGAGATGCTCAAACAGGCTGTAGGGCTGGGCAAGCAGGCGATACTTATACTTCCGCACTTTTAGATGGAGCTCAAAGAACCGTCGCAACTCCTCTTTCGTCTCAGCAGGACGTACGACTACTCCCTGGCTGCGCGCCTTGCGGATGGCCCGCCGGCTTGACTCGTCGACCTGCTGCCAGAGCTGATCGGCATCTGCTGCGAGGTCCACGCCGTGCCACTTCGCACGGTTAGCAAGCCTAAAGCGCTCGTCGCTCAGCGGCAGGTCATTGTAGAGGCAGCGTATCGCCACGGGCTCGCCTGAGCTCAATAGTTGATCGCTGAGCAATGACCAGTGCTGCCGGTCGGCCACGAGCGGGTCGCAGTAATCGGAGAAAGGCATCCCTAGGATCCGCGCGCCCGTCATATCCTCGACATGGCAGTATGTCGTGCCAGCCACAGGGGCGCCGCCCTGCTCCCTGAGCACATAAGCCCGGATATCGAGCTCGTAGGTCCGCTGCAGCGTTTTGATCCAGGGAGGGCTGTGAAAAAGATTGCTCTTGTAGCTCGTGAGCAGGCTGGCCCAGAGCGGATCAGTGGCAGGATCGATAGAGGTGAACTGCATAGCCTTATCCTTTTAGCTCCTCTACCTTTCTCGCGGCGATCAGCAGCCAGGGCGAGAAGCGATATTGCTGGTTCAGGCCCAAGCTGCGCTCGATCATCGCGGTAACTCCCACCAGGGGGCTATTGCTGAAGCGCGAGAAGGGCATCCAGTAATAGCCTGTGGCGCTCTCGACGCAAAAACCGTGAGCCCTAAGCGCTTCCTCAAGATCCTCGTAGCACAGGTCGCCCGAGGGCAGGCCGCTCTTGGGGCTGTGCCCCAGGATGCGCTTGAGCGCCCGCTTGTAGTTCTTCCGGTTTAAGGACTGAAAAATCAGCAGCCCGTTAGGGCGCAGCAGACGGTTACATTCTGCGAAGAAACTATGGTGGCACGTGAAATATTGAAACGCCTCGATCGTCATCACACAGTCGTAGCTTCGGTCGCTGAATGGCAGCCGCACAGCGTCGCCCTGAACGAGGCGCGCCGTATCGAGTCGCTCATGAAAGAGCGTGAGCGCGATACCGTCAGGATCCATCCCCACAATGTCGTAGCCCTCCGCCGAGAGGGGCCGCGCGATCCGTCCGCTGCCGCACCCAACCTCCAGGATACGTACAGGGCGCGCCATTGTTCCCAAGGCGCGCCTAATGAAATCATATTCGTAGCGAAAGAGATAGCGGGAAAGTGTGTTGTCAAGATGGCGATCCCAGCGCCATGCCCCAACGCCTACCCTGTCTGTCATTTGCACTAGATCCTCTCGTCACTATCGGTCAGCGTAACCCTGCCTCTCGGCGCCGGGGAGCGCAACAGGCGCCTGGTCAGTGGGCTGTCCTTGATGTAGGGAAAAAGGGTATCATAGCCCCAACGCAGCACGGGATTCCTGATCTGCTCATACACCGGTGGCAGCTGCACCACCTTGCCCCCGAAGCCGAGCTTAAATGCCGCCACCGTCTTTCGCAGCTCGGGCGGGAGCGGCTGCCCCTCCAGGGCCGCCTGCGCCACCGGCAGCGTAATGCCGTCGAAGTCATACTGCCGGTATCCCTGCTCCTTTGCCCAGCCCATCACCTTCCAGTGAAGCAGTTCATTCGGGTGCTTGCTGCCGTGCTGGCCCGACCAGGCGCCGCGCTTGTATACCAGCGTATCGCCGAAGCCGATATACAAAAACGCCGATACGGCTTCGCCGTCATACTCGGCCAGGAACAGCTTTATATGACCCTCCGGAGCGAACACGTCCCAGAGGGTCTCAAAATACGCCTGCGAGTCGGTAGTAAAACCCTGCCGCTCGCTGGTCGCGACAAGCAGCCGGTAAAACGTCCCCAGATCATCCGCTGTGCCCTCTCGCACAGTCAGCCCCTTCCGCTCGCCGAGCCTGATGTTGTAGCGCGTCTTGCTATGCATCCCGGCAAGCAGCCTCTCAGGGTCGGCCGAGAGATCGACGATCACGGTGGCCGGCAGTATCGAGACCATCGAGGAGGGCCTGAAGCCCTGCGCAACGAGCGGCGCCTCCAGCAACCCCATGCCGGCGGCAGGCTGCATGATGAGATGCCTGATGCGCCGCTCTTTGACAACGTCGGCCAGCGGCTCTACAACCCGGCGTGCAAGCGTCGCATCATTGCGGGCCAGCACAGGCCCCCGGATCGCGTTGCCGATGCTCCCGGCCACCCCGAAGGAGCGCGTCAAGATCTGCACCCCGGCTACCAGGCTGGCGCCCTCGTATACCAGAACGCGCACCGGGCGCCAGCCGAACTGCGCCTGTACCCGCGCCCAGAGGCTTGTCTGCACATGGTGACCACCCTCCGTCTGGGCCAGAAAGCGGTCCCAATCGCGATCTTCGAGCGTCTCTCGGATCTCGATGCGAAAGGCTGTATTCTGGCCCGAGGCCACTCTCTCTGGAAGGGAAGCGCGCTCAACTCCTGGCATAGAACAGCTCTTTCTGCAAAAGACGACCGAGCAGCGCGGGGTGGTGGCTACGCTCGGCGACCCATAGCCTCCGGATGGCACTCGCTTGCCTCATCGAGAAATGTTGTCCAAGGCAGCTGACTCGGGTCAGGAGCCTACGGCAAGCTGGAGCATCTCCACCGGTTCAAACCGCAGATCCTGCCGTTGACCTCCGCTCATGAGTGAGGCCTGCGCTGCCTCCAGCACCCGCACCACATTGAGGCCTGCGCGGCCATCGCTGCGCGGCGTCCAATGGTTGCGGATACAATCCAGAAAATGCTGGCACTCCTGCTTGAGCGGCTCGACGAACTGGAGCGGGGGGATCACCACCTCGCCATGCCGATACGTGCACTGAAACTCGCCGAAGTTGTCGGTGTAGGGCGGGGGCTCCACGCCTTTGTCGTACACCTTGATCTTCTCGCTGAGCTCGAGATCGTCATAGACGACCATCTTCTTGCTGCCCACCACCGTAACACGACGCGTCTTGGAAGGATCGATCCAGCTGACGCGGATGTGGGCAAGGATGTTGTTAGCGAGCTCGAGGTTCAAATATACAACGTCGTGGAGATCCTTAAAGATACAGCACGTGCCATGGGCGTTGACGCTGAGGCTGGTCGGGCCGAGTAGATAGAAGAGGATCGAGATGTCGTGGGGCGCAAGATCCCAGAGCACGTTCAGCCCGCGCTGGAACAGGCCCAAGTTCACCCGCACCATGTCAATGTAGTAGATCTGCCCGAGCTCGCCGCTGTCGATCAGCTCTTTGAGCTTGTGCACGGCGCTATTGTACTCAAAGGTGTGCCCAACCATTAAGGTGAGCCCGCGGTTTTCCGCGAGCAGAATCAGCTCCTCGGCGTGCTGGCTGCTCAATGTCAACGGCTTCTCAACAAGGACATGCAGGTTGTGCCGCAGGCAATCCTGCACGATCGCATAATGAGTGGCAGGCGGCGTCGCGACTACGACCGCATCAAGGTTGCAGGCGAAGAGATCCTGGTAGCGCTTGGTCACGTAGATGCCAGGGTGGCGGCTTTGCATGCTGGCGAGGCGCGCCTCATCGAGGTCGGCCACAGCAACAAGCCTGGAGTTCGGCAGTTCAGCGAAGTTGCGAGCTAGATTCGGACCCCAGTAGCCGCTTCCAATGACACCGACACGTAGCGGTTCCATAGCAGAGCACTCCTTACAAATATACTCTCAATTTAGGCCGCGCTTCTCCCTCGGAGCAGCACGAGCGGTGTAAGTACGAGAATCATGAGATCCATCCAGAGCGACTGCTCGCGGATATACTCGATGTCGAGGGCCACCATCTCCTCAAAACTGGCCGTGTCCCGGCCACGGATCTGCCATAATCCGGTCAGGCCTGGGGTTGCCTCCAAGCGCTGGTGGTGCCACCACTCATACGCATCAACCTCATACTTAATCGCCGGCCTCGGCCCCACCAGGCTCATATGGCCCATCACGACATTCAGGAGCTGCGGTAACTCGTCCAGGCTCGTCTTCCGCAACCAGTAGCCCGCTCGGGTGATCCGTGGGTCGGCGATGAGCTTTCGTACCTGGGTGGCTGTGCCCTGGATCTCATCCATGCGCGACTGGTCGTTGCGGATGTAAGCAAGGACATACTCGCGGTGGAGGCGCTCATCCGAGTTGTGATGCATTGAGCGAAACTTCAGCATCGGAAACAGGTACGTTTCCCAAGTCAGCACGCCGTTCTTCCAGCGACGGCGAGCGCCGACCCGCTTCTGCACGAACAGCACGGGCCCCGGCGAATCCAGCTTGATCCAGATCGCGCAGATCAGCATCACAGGCGCCAAGAGCAGCAGCAGGACTGTGGCGATGACGATATCCATGACCCGCTTGCAGATAAAATAGAGCTCCCGGCGATAAAGGGCCGCTACTGTGTCGAGGCGAATCTCTGACCGATGCTGCTGTGTGTTATCCATAATCAATACCTTCTCACTCATCGCAGTCGCCGGTAATAGCCGTGACCCCTTCGGAGCTTCCTTAAGTTGAAGCGCACCCCAATAGGCTAACAGCCACCTTCTCGCAGCAGGCGCCAGGCCGTGCGGCAGCAAAGCACGGTGTGACGCGCCCACCGATGAGGGTGGCGACGGCTCGTAGCTGCATAACCAGAGCGGGGCAGCATTAGCATAGTTTGCGCAGTGGCTGGGGAGTCTCGCTTTTGCTTGGTAACGCCTATGAAGAGGAAGAAGAAGGTAGAAAAATACTTGATTTCTAATAAACATTTCGTAATTGCACTAGATAACAATTTTGATGTCTGACCGGCAGCAGCACCTTGCGCCCTCGACAACTGTGATGACACAAGTTATGCTAGAGGGAGACAAATCTCTTGATCAGGAGCGCGCATGGAGCTCACCGATGAGGCCCTTGTCTTGGCCTGCCGCCGCAACGATACAGCGGCTTGGGATCTGCTCGTCGGTCGCTACCGCCAGCTGATCTTCACGATCGGGCGTCGCTCCGGCCTCGATGAGGAGCAGGCCGCCGATCTGCTGCAGCACGTCTTCACCATCCTGCTCGAGCGGATCAACATGATCGAGCAGCCGGCCCTCCTTGGCGCCTGGCTGATCTCCACCACCAGGCGCGAGGCCTGGCGGCTGCGCCGGCACGAGCGCCTCGCCAGCGTCAGTACGGGCGAGAGCGAGGCGCTGCAGGAGCTCCCGGATGGCTCCGACCTCCCCGATGAATTGGTTCAGCGCCTCGAGGCCCAACGCCGCCTCCGCATCGCCCTCGAGCAGCTCGACGATCGCTGCCGCGAGCTCCTGACGATGCTCTACCTGCGTCCCGATACGCCCTCATACGCCGAGATCGCCGCCACCCTTGGCATAAGCGAGGGCGCAGTGGGCCCTACCCGGGCCCGCTGCCTGCAGAAGCTCCGCCGCCTGTTGGCCGACGAGCAGCTATAGGCGACCAGGCAGATCTAGATGTATTTTTCGCCTGGTCGCCTACTCTTTACTTGCAGAAGCTGCATTAACCGCGCCGCATGATGAAGGTGGTGGGCGTATGGATGGATCGGGCGACCATCTCCCCTTTGCGCTGCTCGCAGATATTGCCGAGCAGCGGGTAAGCCCAGACGGCGCGGCCCAAGCACATCTCGCCGCCTGCAGGCAGTGCGCAGAGGATCTGGCCTGGCTCCAGGAGACGATCTCGCTCCTGCGGGCTCGCAAGCTCGAGGAGCCTCCGGCGCAGACGGTTGAGCAGGTGAAGGCGCTCTTTCGGCAGCGCACGCCCCGGCCCCAGCGGCGGCCTATCCTCGCCGCTCTGGGCTTCGATAGCCGCCTGACCGCGCCAGCGTTCGGCCTGCGCTCAAGCGCTCCCGCCGAGCGCCAGCTGATCTACCACGCCGCCCCGTACAGCATCGACCTGCGCATCAAGCCCCTGGAGGGCCGCTGGGTTGTCGCCGGCCAACTCCTCAGCGGCGATGAGGGCGCCGGCATTTCGCCCGGCGGCAAGGCCGAGATCTTGGGTCCGGCTGGCGGAGCGACTGCCGAGATGGATGAACTGAGCGAGTTTGAGCTCCCGCCGCTGCGGGCCGGCCAGTACAGCCTCACGCTGCTCCTCGGTGAGCTTATCCTTGTGATCCCGTCCCTGGATCTGGGAAGTTGATATGCCCTCGGCCAAGCTAGCAGAGCGCTTCGCTACAGCCGGCGCGGCCGAGCGGGCCGCGCTTCTCGCCAAGCAGACTTCAGCCGCCAATCGCGCCCTCGCCCACGAGCTACGAGAGCTCTACTTCGACAGCTACAGCAGCGACCGGCAACTCGCCGCACAGGCCGCCGAAGCCCTCGGGGCCCTCGTGGCCGCAGCACCCGACCCTGAGATCGAGGCGCTGGCCATCTGGGTCGAAGGGCTGGCTGAGCTTCAGATCGAGGGTCGGCCGGAGCGGGCCGTGGAGTGCATCAACCAGGCTGAGGCGCGCTTCACGGCCCTGGGTATGGCTCATACCGCCGCCACCACCCAGGTGAGTAAAGTCTTCGCGCTCGCGCTGCTCGGCCGCTACGACGAGGCGATCACCTGCGGGCTGCGCGCCCGCGAGCAGCTGCTCGCCTATAACGACCCGGTGGCCGCAGGGCGCATCGAGCTGAACCTCGGCAACCTCTACGACCGCCGCGACCAGTACGATGAGGCGGAACGCTACTACCGAGCGGCCCGCGCCCGCTTCGCGGAGGCCGGCGAGCGGCGCATGCTCGTCTTCGTAGATAACGGCCTCGCCAACACGCTCAGCCAGCAGCACCGCTTCCACGCCGCGGCTGAGCTGTACGAGCGGGCCCTGGCGGCTGCCGAGGAGTTCGGACTGGAGATGACCCGGGCCGAGATCGAGTGCAACCTCGGCGGGCTGGCCCTGTTCCAGGGCCGCTACGACGAAGCCCTGGCCTATCTCGAACAGTCCAGGCGTCGCTACGCCGCCCTTGAGATGCCCCACGAGTCGGCCATCGCCGAGCTCGAGCTGGCGGACGCCTACATGGAGCTGAACATGGCCGCCGAGGCGGCCGTGATCTATAGCGTGGTCAGCGAAACCTTCGCGGCACTGGGGATGCGGGCCGAGCAGGCCCGCGCCCTGCTCAACCACGGGCGGGCCTGCCTGCAGCTTGGCCGGCACGACGAGGCTTGGGCACTTGCCGGCGAGGCCCATGATCTCTTCGCCGCCGAGGGCAATAGCGTGGGTATGGCCATGGCGATTGTGGTGGAGGCAGAGCTCTGCTTTCTGGAAGGTGATTATACTGGCGTGGCCGCGGCGGCCCGGCGGGCGGCACCATCCCTCAGCGCCGCTGGCGCTTGGGGGCAGTTGCTCGTCCTCAACTGGCTGGCCGCCGAGGCCGCCCGCGCCGCCGGCAACCTGGACGGGGCCCGCACGCTGTTGGAGCAGACCCTCAGCGCAGCTGAGGAGCGGGGCGTGGCCCCGATCGTGCAGCGCTGCTACGCCTCCCTCGGCCATCTGGCAGTGAGCGCGGGCGACCGGGCCGCGGCGGAGGCATACTTCCAGCGCGCCGTCGAGCTCGGCGAGAGCCTCCGCGCCCCCCTCCCCGCCGATGAGATCCGGGCCGCCTTCGCCGTGGAGACGCTCTCTCCTTACGCCGAATTGGTGCGCCTCTGCCTCACCGACCCGCGTGGCCCGCGGGTAGCCGAGGCCCTGGCCTACGCCGAGGCCGGCCGTAGCCGGGCTATGATCGAGATGCTCGGCAGCGCGGTGCGGCTCCCCGCAGCCCATAACGGTCACGACCAGGCGCTCCTCGCGCGGCACGCTGAGCTGCGAACCGAGCTGAACTGGCTCTATAGCCGCATCAGCCGCCCGCCCACGGGAGAGGAGGCCCAGGGCTCAGCCACCTTGGCCGCCCTCCACGCGGCCGCCCGTGAGCGCGAGTTCGCGATCGCTGAGGTGCGCCGCCGCCTCAGCTACACGAGCGAAGGGGTTCCTTTTGAGAGCGAGCCATTTGAGCTCGCGGCGCTGCAGGAGGCCCTGGGCTCTGAGACGGCCCTCGTCGAGTATGTAGAGCTCGCCGGCGAACTCGCCGCCTTTGTGGTCACCGACGAAGACTTAGAGGTGGTGCGCGGGCTCGGACCGCTGGCTGCGGTGGAGGCCAGTCTGGCCCGCCTGCAATTCCAGATCGGCGCGATGGGCCACGGCGCCGCGCCGCTGCGCGCCCACCTCGACACCCTCACCGCAAGGACGCGGCGCCACCTGCAGGTGCTCTACGATCTGCTGCTGCGCCCGCTCGTGGGGCCGCTGGGGGCGCGTCGCCTGGTCGTGGTGCCCCATCGGGCGCTCTACTATGTGCCGTTCCACGCCCTCCACGACGGAGCGGCGTACATGGTGGAGCAGCGCGAGATCTGCTGTGCGCCAAGCGCCGACGTGCTGCGGCACTGCCTTAGCCGGCCCCGCGCCCCCTTACGCAAGGCCCTGATCGTTGGCGTCGCCGATGAGTGGGCGCCCTACGCGCGCCAGGAAGCGCTGGCCCTCAGCGCCGTCTTCCCTGAATCCGAGATCCTGCTCGACGGCGACGCGACCCTCGCAGCGGTCGCTAACGCCGCCTCACGCGCCGACCTGCTGCACCTCGCCTGCCACGGCCGCTTCCGGCCCGACAGCCCGCTCTTCTCGGCCCTCCATCTCGCCGACGGCTGGCTCACTGTCCACGACACCTACAGCCTCAAACTGCGCTGCCAGCTCGTCACGCTAAGCGCCTGCGAGACAGGGGTGAGCACCGTCGCCCCCGGCGATGAACTGCTCGGGCTCGCCCGCGGCTTCTTCCTCGCCGGGGCGCCGTCCCTGCTCGTCAGCCTCTGGCGTGTTGACGATGAGGCGACCGCCGGGCTGATGGAGGCGTTCTACGCCCGGCTGCAGGCCGGCGCCACCACCTCCGCGGCCTTGCGCCACGCCCAACTGGCCACGCTCGAGCGGGCGCCCCACCCCTTCTTCTGGGCCTCATTCACCTTACTCGGTCGCTGGTAGCGATCCGCACGCCGCGGATGACAATAGTTTGAACTGGCACCGGCGGCTGGCCACGGAATTACTGATACCAAAGCCAAAACAACGGGTTCAACTTCCAGAGCAGCCACTTTACAACCGCCTGCCCAAACAGTACACTGACAGCCGATCGGCCACATCCTTTGCTAAAGATACGAATGTAGGCCATATGGGCAGGTTAGTCCACCTGGTCCTCCTAATCGCGCTATTCTCGATCGCGCTGCCTGGCGCCGTCCAGGCCAAGGGCCGGCCATCGAAAGATGTCATGCCGGACGCGCTGATCGTCAAACTGAGTCCTGGGGCCGATCCACAGGAGTTCGCCGCCAGGAACGGGCTTCGCTCCGAGGCGAGCGCGATCGAGCAACTCTCCGGCCATCCGGTCTATCTCTTCCAGATCGCCGATGGCACAGCGCCCCAGCCGAAGGCTGCTCGCCTGGCCAATCGCCCCCAGGTGATCTTCGCCGAGCCGAACTACATGGGCGCGGTCCCCG
>DAOUGF010000893.1:0-2403 GCA_034429295.1 Chloroflexaceae bacterium | reverse complement strand
GCCTCGTTCCTGCCCGCCACCGTCGCCGAGGCCGGCGTGGCCACCGCCATCGGCCTGCTGCCGCAGCACGTGCCGGCGCCGGGCGGCACGCCTCTGGAGCTCGTGGTGCGCCCCGACGACCTGGAACTCGTCGCCGATCCGCAGGGTAACGCACGGATCGTGGCCCGCATCTACCGTGGCGAGCAATACCTCTACGAGCTGGAGCTCGACGCGGGGCAGCGGCTTCACTGCATCTGCAACCACATCCAGGATTTTCAGCCGGGCGCGCGGGTGCGGGTGCGGCTCGACCCTGGCCACGCGTTGGCCTGGTTCCCGGTGGCCGATCGGTAGAGCCGTCGGCCCTATCGCCGGCTCTTGCTCTTGGCGAGGCGCTCGTTACCGCGCTTGAAGTTGCCGGTGACGCGGGCCATCTCCAGCTGCGCACTGGCCGGGTCGGCGCCCACCCGCGCGAGGAAGCGCTGGGCCGCCTTGCCGCTCAGGGTCGTGACGACGCGCCCCTCCCAGCTGATGAAGACCTTGCCGTCCTTGCTGGTGCGGTAGGCGAACTGCTCCTCGCTGGTGGGCTCGCGGTCGCTCATCGTTACGCCCGGTCTGTCGTTGGGCTCATCTGCTCGGCTCCTGTGCCATCAGGTGCAGCGCCTGGCGCTTCATATAGGCCAGGATGGCGGTGATGCCGTTGAGGCGCTGGGGGCTGAGGATCTGATGCAGGCCCATCTCCTGGAAGAAGTCGGCGGGCACGGCGAGCACCTCCTGGGGCGTCGTGCCCCTGAGCCCCTCGGCGAGCAGCGAGGCGTAGCCGCGGGTGGTGGGCGCCTCCTCGGGCACATCGAAGTGGAAGACCAGCCCGTCGCCGTTCAGCTCGGCCCGCACAAATACCGGGCTCATACACTCGTGCACCTGCTCCATGCCGGTGTGCCCTCGCAGATGCTCCGGCAGAGGCGGCAGGCGATCGGCGTAGTCGAGCATCAGTTCCAGCTTCTCGTTACGGTCGCTTGCCCGAAACTCTTCAATAATCTCCCGCAGCCGCGGGGGGATCGCAGCGCTCTCGCTCATCGGCCTCTCCAGCTCAGATCTCCCGCACACCATGATGCGGGGGTGCGATCATTGTACCGCAGACGCGCGGCGATCTTATCGCCAGTCCCAAGTTTCAAGCTTGGGGCGGCGAGAGGCAGCGCCACGCCGGCTACGCACAGTTCGGCCAATCAGTTAGCGCCGTTGCAGCAGCCCGATCAGGGCGCCCAGCACCCGCGCCCGGTAATCGGTGGCCGCCTGCACGTTGCGCTCGTGGATGCTGAAGAGCGCTTCGTCGAGCTCCATACTGTCGTCGCGGCCCTTGCGCATCGGCACCACCACCTTGGTGTCGCCGTCGAGCTTCACCTCGGTGAAGGCCCCAGGCCGCTCGGCGTCGAGCTTCGAGAGCTCCTCTGTGCCGGTGAGCACATAGAAGGTCCGCACCTGCATCACCGCCGCGTCCTCGATATACTGGCGTACCTTCGCCGCGGCCTCACGGATCGTGTCGTCGAGATTGCTGGCCATCGCTGTCGTTGCTCCTTGTAGAACCGGCTCTTAGCCGAGCGAGGCCCGCTAGGGGCCGCGCTCCTCCCTCAGTAGATCATCCACGAAGCGCCAGGCGGCGGGTAGGGCGGCCACGGCCCCCGCCGGCGAGCTCACCATCAGGGCCACGATCGTGGCGCCCCGCACCACGGCGACGAAGGTGCGCAGCAGGGCGGCCCGCGAGCGCAGGGCGAGGGCGACGCTGCGCCGATGCAGGGCGGCCTCGGGGGCGGCGAGCCCTGCGACGAGCAGCGAGCGCATATCGCCGGTCCAGCCCACGCTACTGCGGGCCACGAGCCGGTCGGCCAGCTGCGTCTCCACTACCGCGAAGTTGCCCACCGCGTCCTGCACCTGCCTGACGAAGGCGCGGAAGCGCTCTTGGGCGCCGGCGAGCTCGCCCCGCCCGCTCCCCGCCCCGCCGAAGCTCGCCGCCCCCTCGCTCTGGAGCCCACCGATCAGCGAGAGCAACCTGGCCTCCGGGGCCGCAGGCGCCTCGCCGAAGCTGGCCGCCCCACCCTGAGCGGCCAGATCTCGCAGCCGCTCGGCCGCCTTGGCCACCGCCGCCTCTTGGGCCTGCAGGTCCGCCTCGGCGCCGGCGAGAGCTGCCTGGGCTGCGGCAGGGTCGGCCGGCAGATTCACCCGCCACACCGGTGTCTGTTCCGGCGCATCCCCGCTCGCCCCAAAGCTTGCGGCCATGGCGGGCCGTGTCTGCCAGGGGCCCGGGGGCGGCGGGCCGCCGGCCGGGTCGATCAGCTCGAACAGCGCCATCACTTCCCCTGGAGCGCCGCGAGAATCCCCGCTGCGGCCTCGGAGATCGCCTTGATCATCTCGGCGCGGTTTGCCTGGGCC
>DAOUGF010000892.1:0-7325 GCA_034429295.1 Chloroflexaceae bacterium | reverse complement strand
TCAGCGCGACGGCCAGCGGCGCTGCGACGGTGACGGGTGTGGGCAGCAGTAGCCTGCAGATCACCGGCCCGCTCGCTGATGTGAACGCCACGCTGGCCACGCTGAGCTTCACCGGCGCGCCGGACTTCACCACCAACGCCGGCCCCGGCAGCCCCGACACGCCGGTTGCGCTGACGGTCGTGGCGAGCGACCAGGGCAACAGCGGCGCAGGCGGACCGAAGACGGCCACAGGCGTGGTGTACATCACCGTCGTCTCGACCAACGACCCACCGGTGGGGGTGGACGACCGCCTGCAGGTGGAGGCGAACATATCCAGCTTCCTCGACGTGCTGGCGAATGACCGCATCGCGCCCGATGTGGACGAGGTGCTACGGGTGAGGCGGGTCATCACCGCGCCGCAGCACGGGACCGCGGTGGTCGCGCCCGATGGGGCGGGGATCATCTACACGCCGGTGCTGGGCTACGCCGGGGAGGACCGCCTGGTCTACGAGCTGTGCGACGACGGCAGCAGCGGGGCGCCCGGTCCGTTGTGCGCGACGGCGCGGGTGGAGCTGACGGTCGAGCCGCGCATCATGATCTTCCTGCCGCTGATGGTGGACGATGGCTCCGTGCCCGCGGCAGCGCCGTCCGGCTTGGGCGTGCGTGTGGGGGTGCAGCTGCACCTACCGGGCGAGGGTCTGAGGCTAGGGAGGCCCTTCTCCCACGCCGAGTAGCGCCACGACTGAGGCGACCGAAAGCGGCGTGTGAGGGCCACGAGCGCAACGGGTTCGATACCAAGGCGACGCGGGTGGCGGACCTATCGCTGTCGCCCGCGTCGCCTGCACTGAGCGATGAGGGCAAGCGGTTGCCTTCAGGCGACAGGTCTTGATCTCAGTTGACACCCTCTTCGAATATCGTCACCGTCGCCGAAAGGGTTTCTAAGATGAGCACTGTGATCAAGCCCTGTTTCGTCAGGATTGGCAACTCCCACGGCATTCCCAAGGTTGTGCGAGACCAGATCGGCCTGACCGATGCGATTGAACTCGAAGTGCAGGGCAACCAACTCATCGTGCGCTCCACCTCGGCGCCACGTGTTGGCTGGGCCGAGTGGATGTGGGAGTGAAGCGCTTTGACGGCTACCTCGTCACTCGACCTGTCACTCTCGACCCGACCGTCGGCGTGGAGATTCAGAAAACCCGCCCCCTGTCTGATCATCTCGCCCGTTGAGATGAATGACTACATCCAGACCGTGATCGTCGCGCCCATGACCACCAAAGCGCGTGCTTGTCCAACACGTGTGGCGACCCGCTTCGCCGGAAAGGACGCGCACATCGTGCTCGATCGGATCCGAACCGTCGGCAAACGCCGGCTGGTCACATACCTTGGACGCATCACACCGGCCACTCAGGCGAAGGTATTGGCGGTCTTGGCCGAACTCTTTGCCGAGTAGGCGCCGCGGTCTTCCCCTCGGTCGGCCGAACACCCGCGTGCAGCCGACCTCCTTATCCGACCGATTTCCACTCTGACGCTGGCCGAGTTGGCGGGCGAGCGCTCTCTGGGCATGGGATGCAGACCACCACTCTCATGGCTCCTCAAGCTCGCTCGCGCGCCGCACCACCCCGATGCCGAAGCGCTCCTGGATGGCAGCCAGCGCCGCCTGCATCCGCTGCTGTCGCGCCGCCTCCACCGGCGTTGGCGCAGCAGGGGCATCCCACAGGCTCAGCTGGCGAGGCACTGAGCGCAGCCCGCTCACGCCGACCCCAATCAGTCGCACCGCCTGCCCGCGTGGCCAGACCTGGCGAAACAGCCGCAGCGCCGCATCGGCGATCACCTCTGGCTCGTCGGTTGGCTGCGCCAGCGTCAGCTGCCGCGTCGGTGTCGTGAAGTCCGGCCAGCGGATCTTCAGCTTCACCGTCGCTGCCAGCACGTCCTTGCGTCGCAGCTTCTGCGCCAGCTTGCCCGCCTGCTCGCGCAGCGTCCGCTCCAGCCGCGCCTGGTCGGTCACGTCACGGGCGAAGGTCGTCTCCTGCGAGATCGACTTGGCGGCGTGCTCGGTGACAATCGGACGGTCATCGATCCCCCGTGCCCTGCGCGCCAGGTCCTTCCCGTGCTGCCCCAGGCGGCGCTCCAGATCCTCAGCCGGCCAGGCGGCAATCGCGCCGATGGTGTGAATGCCCAGGCTGGCGAGCTTCTCGGCAGTCTTCGGACCGACACCCCACAGCGCTGTCGTCGGGAGTGGTGCCAGAAACGCGGCCTCCTCGCCAGGAGGAACGACACAGATCGCCTGCGGCATCGCGCCGCTGCGCACCAGGCTCTTGCCGACATCGGTGGCGATCTTGGCGACCAGCTTGTTCGTCGCCACCCCCAGCGAGCACGACAGCCCGAGCTCGTCGCGGATGGTGCGCTGGAGCTCGGCAGCGAGCCGTTCGCCCGGCTGGTGGAGCGCAGTGACATCGAGGAACGCCTCGTCGATCGAGAGCTGCTCGACGAGCGGGGTGAGCGCGCGGAGGTGGGCCATCACCTGCTGGGACGCCGCACGGTAGGCGGGGAAGTTCGGCGGCACGATGATCAGCTCGGGGCAGAGCCGCAGCGCCTGAGCCATCGGCATTGCCGAGCGCACCCCAAACCGGCGCGCCGCGTAGGAGGCCGACGACACCACCCCGCGGCGCTCCGGCCGGCCGCCGACCGCAAAGGGGCGACCGCGCAGGGAGGGGTCGCGCTGCTCCTCAACCGCGCAGAAGAACGCATCCAGGTCCAGATGGATGATGGTGCGGTGCGCTGTGTCCATCTCGTCCTCGGGAGTCTCGCCTGCGGAAAGTGTAACACGCTGACCCAGGCACCGATCGCTGCCGAGGCTGCCGCTCGCACGTCGTGGTGTGGTGGAAGCGCTTATTCCAGGTTCCCCCGTTCGACCTGACAGAGCGCATGGCCCGTGCCAAAGAATGAGAGCCGAGCCGCAGCTGTACATGCGTCTGAGCCGGTGATGATCGCAGCGTGATGTCCCTGAGCCTGGGTTCTACGGCCAGCAGCGGGCTGTGTCACGGATGGCAGCGGCGTAGGCTCGCAGGTGCTCTGTGGTCGCCAGCGAAGCAAGCCAGGGCATCAGGGCGCTCAAATCACGCAGGAGCGCTCCAGCCCAGGCGGCAGCCGCGTCAGGCGGTCACTCACCAAGACTCCTTTCAGGGTGCTGCCGGGCTGGTGGGCGCGCGGAGGAATGGGCGCAGACTCCTCAAGCGCATGCCCGCCGAGAGCCCATGCCGCAGCCGGTCGAGCACGCAGCGCGCTACGCTGTTTGAGGGCGACTGTTGTTCAGCTGAGGTCGCGGCGCCGGAAGCCGAGCCCGCCGATCGCGGCCAGCATCCCCGCGAGCGCAACCAGCCCGAGCAGCGGCGAGATGGCCAGCTCCCTGGGCGGGATCGTGTAGTGGGCGTAGGCGAAGGGGCTCGCGAGCAGCATCGACCAGCTTACCAGCTGCGCCTCCCAGAGCAGCTCGAGCAGCACCAGCGCCCCCAGCACGCCCCAGCTCGCCGCCGCTGCCCAGCGCGGCAGGAGCCCGTACGCCAACGCCGCAGCCCCGACCAGCACCCAGGCGACAGGAATCTTCGCCACGCTCAGCCCGAGTGCCAGGGGCAGTGTGGCGCCGAGATCGCCCACAGCGAGGCCCCAGCCGAGCCCGGCGCCCAGCCCGACCGCGAGCAATATGCCGGCGGCTCCCGCGGCGCCGATCAGCACGTGACTAGCCATCCACTGGCTCCGGCTGACCGGCCGGGCCAGCAGCAGCTCGGCGCGCTGCGCCTGCTCCTCATCGCGCAGGCGCAGCACGGCGCTGATGCCGTAGCCGCTCACCAGGATGAGCAGGATGTAGAGCGAGACCGCCAGAAAGGCCTCCTGGCTGCCCACGGCCTCGACGAAGCGCACCCAGCGCTCCGGCCAGAGCGTGGACAGCATCGTGCCGATATCAGACGAGACGCTCGGCACAATCGCGCCGGCTGCCGCGCTGACCAGGCCCAGCGCGATGGCCCAGCCGATGGTCAGGCCGCGCTGCAGGCGCCAGGCCAGGGCGAGCGGGCTGCGGAGCCCCGGCGCCGCCGTCGCCGGCCCCGGGCGTTCCTGCCAGAGCCCTCCGCCCAGGTCGCGCCGCGCCGCTACCACATAGGCCACGCCGATAGGCGCCGCGCTGAGGGCGGCCAGGACGAGCATCGCCCTGCCATCATCGCCGGCGAAGGGGCGGGTGACCCGATACCAGCTGAGCGGCGAGAGCCAGGCCCAGCCGGTGTACCCGCCGCCCGCGTGGTTCAGCACCATCGTCACCAGCGACGCCGCCACCAGCGCCAGGCCGGCCCCGCGAGCGGCGCGCGCGCTGCCCAGCAGCTGTGCGCCCAGGGCTCCCAAGCCCGCCATCAGCCACCCGGCGACAGCGAGTGTCAGCCCCAGCACCACGGCCCCCTCTGCCGGCAGCCCGCCGCCGACCGACACGGCGCTGACGAGCAGCCCGGCCGCCAGGCTCGCCGCCAGAGCGAGCGCCAGCGCCGCGTTCAGCTGCGCGAGGCGGCCCACCGCTCGCCCGCGGATCAGCTCGCTGCGGCCGGCTTCTTCCTCGGCGCGGGTGTGGCGGACGACCGTCAGCAGCGCGCCGAGCATCAGCACGATCGCGCCCTGGATGGCGCCGCGCCAGAGCACCGCCCCAGCCACGCTTAGCGGCACCACCGGCCCGAGCCAGGCACTCGTGAGCGGGTTGGTGGTCAGCTCGCGCAGAAAGCCCTGCCAGTCGGGCAGCGCCGCCAGGAAGCTCAGCTGCCCCCAGATGAGCAGCGCCGGCAGAAGCACCCACAGCGGCAGTAGCCAGCGGTCGCGCCGCAGCGTGAGGCGGAGCAGGGTGGTCGTGCCGGCAAGATCAGACGGCTTCATGATGGGCGACCTCCTGCTCGTGCGCGCCGCCGGTGTAGTGGTGCAGGAACAGCTGCTCCAGAGTGGGCGGCTGGCTGGTCAGGCTGCGCACGCCGGCGCTCGCGAGCAGCCGCAGCGCCTGCTCCAGCCCCTCGCCGTCAACCGTGAAGCGCACGCTCGTGCCGTCAACCGTGAGGTCGCGCACCCCTGGCGTGGCCGCGAGCCCGGGTGGCGGAGCCACGAGCTCGGCGCTGATCGTCGTGTGGGTGCGCCGGCGCAGCTCGGCGATCGTCCCGCTCACCACCGTGCGCCCCGCCCTGATGATGCTCACCCGGTCGCAGAGCGCCTCCACCTCAGCCAGGATATGGCTGGAGAGCAGCACGGTGCGGCCGCGGGCCTGCTCCTCGCGGATGCAGGCCTGGAACTCGGCCTCCATCAGCGGATCGAGGCCGGAGGTCGGCTCATCGAGGATGAGCAGCTCGGCCTCGGAGGCCAGTGCCGCGATGAGGGCGACCTTCTGGCGGTTGCCCTTGGAGTAGCTGCGCGCCCGCTTGCGCGGGTCGAGGTCGAAGCGCTCAAGCAGCGCGGCGCGGCGGCGTGGGTCGAGCCCGCCCTGCAGCCGGCCGAGCAGGTCGATGATCTCACCGCCGGTGAGCGAGGGCCAGAGCGTGACGTCGCCGGGGACGTAGGCCAGCCGGCGGTGGAGCGCGACCGCGTCATGCCAAGGGTCGCCGCCGAGCAGCCGTACCTGGCCGGCGTCGGCGCGCAGCAGGCCGAGCAGGATGCGCAGGGTGGTGGTCTTGCCGGCGCCATTGGGGCCGACGAAGCCATGGACCTCGCCCGAGTGCACGGTCAGCTCGAGCCCGTCGAGGGCGCGGGTGCGTCCGAAACGCTTTACCAGGCCGGACACGGCGATAGCGATGCTCATTGCTGTTCTCCTCGCCTGGTGTGTCAGGCGCCAAGCTCCTGCTGCAGCTGCGTCTGGAGCGCGGCCGCGACCTGGCTCGTGTAGTCGAGGAAGGCTCGCGACGCCTCCGCCAGCTCCTCGGCCGAGATGGCGCGCGCCGGCTCCAGGGCGCCGCGTACGGTGAGGGCAATTCGTTCGCCGAGCTCCTCGTCGCTGCAGGCGAGCTCTGCCGGCAGGGTGGGCTGCACGACGAAGAAGCCCATCGTCACGGCGGCCAGGATGTGGACCAGCGTCCGCTCATCGAGGTCGCTGCGCACAAGGTTGCGCTCGCGCAGGAAGGCGAGGTAGTGGTGAAACCCGTCGAGCTTCGTGCCGAAGACGGCGGTGCTCTGCTCCTGCTCCACCAGCTTGCCGAGTACGCTGGCATCTCGCAGCACGACGGCTTTCAGCAGCGGGCGCTGCAGCATCGCAAGCGTCGTGTGCTTGATCAGGTTGCCGAGGCGCGCGCCTTCGGGGTCGGCGGCAATACGCTGCTGGAAATCTTGGGCGAGCGTAAGCTGTTCGCGCCGGAGCAGCGTCTGGAACAGCGCCTCGCGGGTCTTCCAGTGCAGGTAGATCGTGCCCTTGCCGACGCGGGCCTCGCGGGCGATGTCGTCGATGGTGGTCTTGTTATAGCCCCAGCGCAGCACCAGGGCGGCGGCCGCGTCGAGGATGCGGTGCGCGCGCTCCAGGCGCTCATGCGGGCTGAGGCGCGTCTCCTGCTGCTGATGTGCCACTGCTCGTCCTGGGTAGAACTGTATGACCAAAATACATATTTGGTCATCAAAATGTTAGTCATGATTATAGTGCGTCTGATTGGAAAGTCAAGTCGCCGCATTTGAGTGCGAGCTCTTAGGCGGGTTCTATCCGTCAAGTTCGTCGCGGCCATCGGCGCCTCGCGGGCGTCGCTCCCAACATGCAGATGCCCGCTGCGGTGCGCCTCGTGCCGATCGACTTCGGATGCCAGGATCTCCAGACGGCTCTGGTCGAGCACGCGACCTTCTTATTTGCGAGCGGGGCGCTACTGTCCCCGAAGCTGGCCCTTGTTGCGTGGTGGGCAGGCATGCGAGCGAGCTTCTCCCCTCGCGCTCCCCGCCAAAGGGACCAGCGCCCTGTTGGACATCTCTAAAGCCGACAGCTGCCAGCACCGAGAGTGCCATCGCTGCATGCCAGGCACGCAGGTACGGGCGATGCGTTCCCCGCCCCACGCCCGCTGCCGGCAACCTGACTCGGCATGGTTTTCGACCTGTGCCCAGCGGCGTACTTCGGGAGTTGCGTTAGCGCGACACCCATGAGGAGAGTGAGGATGTTGCTGTGAACCAGTGACAACGGCCGCGGCGGGCTCCCTGAGGCTGCCGCGGCCAATTGAGGCGCAGGCCGCGGTGGTGGATGTGAAAGGAAGAGCTTCTATCCAGATCCACCTGAGCTTGCTCTATTCCGTCCCCGCCTTCAGGGCCTCGCTCATCGAGACCGCAGCGACCTTGTTCCGGCACAGCAGCTTCGACAGCTCGTA
>DAOUGF010000891.1:0-2291 GCA_034429295.1 Chloroflexaceae bacterium | reverse complement strand
GGCGTCGCGGAGCTGGGAGGGAGTGAAGGCGCTGTAGCCGAGGACGAGCCCGCCGCGGGGCAGGGGTCGGATCGCGTAGGCCGATAGGGGGACAGTATCGACGCCGTAGCGGCTTGCCTCCCTGGCAAGGGCGCGGTCGTCGGCGCCGGGCGGCAGCAGGCCGACGAGGTGCATGCCGGCGGCGGCGGGGGCTACATCGAGGCGGCCAGCGAGGGGCCGGGCGGCCGCGACGAGGGCGGCCTGGCGCTCGGCGTAGCGCTCTCTGGCCCGCCGGATGTGGCGCACAAAGTGGCCCTCGGCCATGAAGTCGGCGACGATGGCCTGGAGCACGGTGGGAGAGTGGTCGTCGGCAAGGGCGCGGGCGGCGGCGAAGGCTTCCGCCAGGGCAGGCGGCACCACAAGGTAGCCGAGGCGCAGCGAGGGGAAGAGTACCTTGCTGAAAGTGCCGATGTAGATCACGCGGCCCGCGTCGTCCAGGCCTTGGAGGGCGGCGAGGGGCCGGCCCGCGTAGCGATACTCGCTGTCGTAGTCGTCCTCGAGCACCCAGGCGTCGGCGGAGCGGGCCCAGGCGAGCAGGGCGAGCCGCCGCGACAGGCTCATGGTTGCGCCGGTGGGGAATTGGTGGGAGGGCGTGACGTAGGCGAGGCGTGCGCGGGGTGCGAGGCGGGCGCCCGCGGCTACGTCGAGGCCCTCAGCGTCCACAGGCACAGGGACAAGCTCGGCGCCGGCGGCCTGCAGCGCGCCGCGGGCCCCGAGATAGCCGGGATCCTCCATCCACGCCTGATCGCCCGGATCGAGCAGCAGGCGAGCGGCCAGGTCGAGGCCCTGCTGCGAGCCGGAGACCACGATCACCTGATCTGCCCTGCAGCGCACGCCGCGGGCCGCCGCTAGATATGTGGCGATGGCCTCGCGGAGCGGCCTGTAACCGGCGGGGTCGCCATAGGCGAGCAGCTCGGGCGCCGGCGAGCGGAAGCGCCGGACCGCGAGGCGGGACCAGAGCTCCAACGGCAGGCCGGCGGAATCAGGTGCGCCGTACTGGAACGGCCGCGGTGCGCCCTGAATTGGCGGCGAGGCGCCTACCTTCGTGGCGGCCAGGGCGCGCCCCCGCCGCGAGAGACCGGGGGTCGAGGCGTCGCTCCGCTGCGGCGCCGCGGGAGGGCGGGCGTGGAGCAGGTCGTCGGGGAGGTCGCGGGCCACGAAGGTGCCGCTGCCGGAGCAGCTCTCCAGGTAGCCCTCCGCCACGAGTTGCTCGAAGGCGCAGACCACCGTCGCGCGGGCCACCTCCAGGCTCGCCGCGAGCGCGCGGGAGGAGGGCAGGCGGGTGCCTGGCGGCAGACGACCGGCGAGGATGGCGCCGCGGATCTCGGCGTAGAGCTGCTGGTAGAGCGGCTCGGGCGCCGTGGGGTCGAGATGGAGAGCGACGAAGGGGCTGGCCATCGTGCGACCTTACAGCTATTTGGATATTGGAGAAAACTGGTCTGCCCAGTATAGCCGAAAGCGGCCCTTTACGCCATGCCGCGCCCGGCGCTATGGTAAAAGCCAATGCTCTCTGCTATCAGTGAGGGAAGATCAGCGATGCCACACGATTATGGGGCGCGGGGGCGGGCGCAGGTACGGCGGCGGGACCGGGCGGTGGAGGATGAGGCCTGGATCGCGGCGCTGCTGCGGCGGGCGCCGCTGGCGAACTTGGCTACCGTGGCCGATGGCCAGCCCTTCATCAACAGCAACCTGTTCGTCTACGACGAAGCCCGTCACGTGATCTATATGCACACGGCACGCTACGGGCGGACACGGGCCAACGTGGAGCGCGACGAGCGGGTCTGCCTGAGCGTGAGCGAGATGGGCCGGCTGCTGCCGGCCGACGAGGCGCTGGAGTTCAGCGTGGAGTATGCAGGCGTCGTCGTATTCGGGCGGGGCGCCGTGGTGGAGGATGAGGACGAGGCGGCCCACGGGCTGCAGCTGCTGCTCGACAAATACTTCGCCCACCTGCGGCCAGGGGTGGACTACCGGCCGATCATGGCGGAAGAGCTGGCGCGAACGAGCGTCTATCGCATCACGATCGAGGAGTGGAGCGGGAAGCGGAAGGTGGCGGCGGAGGATTACCCGGGGGCATTCCACTACCCGGCGGCCGGGTAGCGGAACGTCCCGCGCCCTACCGGGGCGCTGCCCCGTGCCACTTGGGCGGTGGGTGGGATTGTGGGGCACTTTCCCCACGCCCCCTGCACCCCGTTGGGCTTCACCTGCGCGGTGCGAGGTCTTGCGAGCGGGCTCCGCCCCTCGCGCTCCCCGCC
>DAOUGF010000890.1:0-3445 GCA_034429295.1 Chloroflexaceae bacterium | reverse complement strand
CCCCTCCGCAAGCCCCAGCCGCATCCCGTGGGCCCGCAGCACATCCTCGACCGCGCCGTGCAGGCTCAGTAACGCCAGCTCGGCCGGCCCGCGCCGCAGCCGTGCCAGGGCCAGTTGGGACTTGGCCCGCGCCGACTCCAGCAGTTCCAGCGGGCCGGGGGTGGGTTCGTCCTGCGGTGTGCTCATCTGGCTTGCTCGCTGCGCTCGCTCACGACAAGGTGACCGCCTTCGCTGCGCCTAGGCTCGGTGACAAGGTGAGGGGGTGACATCCTGACGGCGCCGATGGGCGTCACCTTGTCACCCGGTCACCTTGTCACCCTATCACGCAAGCTCCGCCTCCAGCAGCGTGCGCGCTACCTGCGGGTTCGCCTGGCCCTTCGTGGCCCGCATCATCTGGCCCACGAGGTACTGGATGGCGGTGGTCTTGCCGCCGCGGTACTCGGCCACCACTTTGGGGTTCGCCGCGATCACCTCGCGGGCCACGGCCCTGAGCGCCTCGTCGTCGCTGATCTGCGTGAGCCCCCGCTCGGTCACCAGTGCCTGCGGGTCCGCCCCGGTCGTGAAGCTCTCCTCGAAGAGCTGCTTGGCCACGCCCCGGTTGATGCTCCCCTTCGCGACCAGCTCGATCAGCGCGGCGATGTGGCCCACCGGCATGCGCTCGGCCATGATCGAGGCCGGCTCGCCTCTATCCTTCAGCAGCCGGAAGCCCTCGTTCAAGACCCAATTCGCCACATCCTTCGGCGAGCCGCCCCGCGCCTTCGCCGCCGCCACCGCGTCCTCGAAGTAGTCGGCCACCGCCCGCTCGCTCGTCAGCAGCTCGGCGTCCTGGGCGCTCAGCCCGTAGTCCGCCTCGAAGCGGGCCCGCCTGGCGTCCGGCAGCTCCGGCAGCTCCGCTCGCCGCTCCTCGATCCAGGCCGCGCTGAAGACCAGCGGCGGGATGTCGGGCTCGGGGAAGTAGCGGTAGTCGTGGGCGCCCTCCTTCGAGCGCTGCCCCACTGTCTCGCCCCGCAACTCGTCCCAGCCCCGCGTCTCCTGCTCCACAATCCCGCCAGCCTCCAGCACCCGCGTCTGCCGCTGAATCTCGTAGGCCACCGCCCGCTCCACGAAGCGGAAGGAGTTGATGTTCTTGACCTCGACCTTTGCGCCGTAGTGAGGCTGGTCCGCCGGCCGCACGCTGATGTTCGCGTCACAGCGCAGCGCGCCCTCCTCCAGGTTGCCGCTGTTTACGCCGATCCAGACCAGGATCTGCCGCAGCTTCTCGAAGTAGAGCCGCGCCTCCTCAGGCGTCCTGATGTCCGGCCGGCTGACGATCTCCATCAGCGGCACGCCGCTGCGATTGTAGTCGATCAGCGAGGAGCCGTCCGGCGCATGCACTAGCCGGCCGGTATCTTCCTCGATATGCAGCCGCTCGATACCGATCCGCCGCGGCGGCCCGCCCGATGGCCGGATCTCGATCCAGCCGTCTGAGCAGAGCGGCTCGTCGTACTGCGAGATCTGGTAGCCCTTCACCAGGTCCGGGTACATGTACGACTTGCGGCTGAAGACTGAGCGCTCGTTCACGGTGCAGTTCAGCGCCAGCCCCGTCCGCGCCGCGAGCTCCACCGCCCGCCGGTTCACGACCGGCAGCGCTCCCGGCAACCCCAGGCTCACCACCGAGACGTGGGTGTTCGGCGGCTGGCCCGCGTATGCCGCGTCGCAGCCGTCAAACATCTTCGATGCGGTCTGAATATGGGCGTGTACCTCAAGCCCAATCGTGGCGATATATGTGGCCATGGCCTCGTTCGGCAATGTTTCAGCAGAGGCGTCCCAGCGCTTCTGGCGATGCCGGACTCCCTTCCGCCCCCTGGCCCTTACCTCTCGCGGCGGGAAGAAGGCTGCCGCAGCAAGAAGGGCTGGCGCCTTCTCTCTCGCTCAGGGAGAGGAGGTTGGGGATTGAGGGCGCTCGGCTGAAACGGTCATGCTCCTACGAACCTCGTCTTAACGCCAGGTGTATCCTGCGCCCATTGTAGCACATCGCCGGCCTGCGCCCGCTCCTGATGCTGAATGACGCGTCGCTGACCCTGCCCCTGCCGGCGCCGCCCCATCAGCGAAATAGGCCGATGGTACCGTTCACTCTAGTACAGCCGTATGACATCCCTGTCATCTAGAGGTTTGTGTTCGGCAGGTGCCGTGCCCTCAGGGAGGCCTACCCCATGCGGATTCTCGCCCGTTCGCGACAACTCCTCGCGCTCGCTCTGCTCAGCGCGCTGAGCGTCGCCGTTAGCTTCGCCCCGCAGCCGCCGACGGCGGTGGCTCAGCCCGGCCAGACGCCCCGCGTCCTGGTGCTGCGCGGCGGCGACGTTATCTCCGACAACGCGGCGATCGCGGCGCTGCGCGAGCGCGGCCTCGAGGTTGTGAGCGGCCCCGAGGCGCCGGACTTCAACGGCGCGGGCAACGAGCTGCGCAACATTGATGTGGTGCTGCTGCTCTACAACGCCAACAGCGCCCGCCCTCTGAGCGCGAGCGGTGTCGCGGCCCTCACCCGCTTCGTCGAGCAGGGCGGCGGGCTGATCACTGCCGGTTGGGCTGTCTGGCTGAGCGATCTCGCGCCCATCCTGCCCGCTATCTACTGCGACAAGAACCTGGCCCTCCTCACCAGCTACATCCGCACCTCGCCCCACCCGCTGATCAACGCCACTCTGCCCATCAGCTTCGAGCTGAACCTCGCTAACCTCGCCGGCAGCGAGGCCTGCCTCGAGGCCCGCGAGGAAGCTACGGTTCTCTTCTCGAGCAGCAACGGCGGCGGTCGCAGCAACAGCGCCGGCCTTGTGGTCTGGAATTATGGCCGCGGGCGCGTGGCTTCCTTCTCCACGCTCCTCAGCGCCCTCGAGCTCCTGACTCCGGCCTATCGCACCCTCGTGCAGAACACTGTCGAATGGCTCGCCATCGCCCGCGACGCCACCCCGCCGCGCATCCGCTCGTTCACCGTCAGCGGGGCCGGCAGCCTCCTCGCAACGCCGACCGTGCACGTTGAGCTCGACGCGACCGACTCCGGCGGCTCTCGCATCGGGTCCTACTACATCCGCGAGCATCGCTACAGCGGCGACCCGAACGACGGCTGGACTGAGGTGGCGAACAGCGGCGGCTGGCTGCCCTACAACCAGCCCGGCGCGAGCTTCGATTGGACTCTCGACACTTCGCCCGGCGTTCACTATCTGCAGGCCTATGTGGCTGACCGTGCCGGCAATGTCACGCCAGTGCCCGCCCAGGCCTTCGTGAACTATCGCGCCGCCCAGGTGCCGCTCGCCCTCGATGAGATCCATGTCTATCGCATCACGCCGGGCGCCGGCATGCTCCTGACTGTGACGATGAATGCGCTCAGCGGCAATCCTGACCTCTACGTCTTCGGCCCCGGCCTGAGCTTCACCCCCGAGAGCGATCTCCCGCAGGAGCAATTGGCGAACTT
>DAOUGF010000889.1:0-8626 GCA_034429295.1 Chloroflexaceae bacterium | reverse complement strand
TGGACATGGGGCGCTGCCGCCCCGCGCCCCGCTTGCTTTGTCAGGGGGCGTACGCACGCCCCCGACACCCCCCGCGCCAGGGGCCTCGCCCCTGGACCCCAAGTAGGAGGCCAGTGCCGTGCCACCGCTGATCTGCTACCTCGTCTCATCGTCGGGCTTGTGCCTTGGCCAAGCGCGGTGCTACTCATCCGCTGGTTGCGCCCTGCACGATCCGGCGTGCCGACGCCACTCCGCCGCAGGCAAGCTTTCCAGAATCTGGTGTGCGGAGGCGGAGGCACAACCGATGCTCCCACACCACCCCGACCGGTGATCCGCCGCCGGCCGAGGCGGATGGCTCTGCCCGACAATGAGACGGGTACGCTGCCGACCGCCGGCACGGTACGGCCCTCCGGCTTGGGGGTGGTCCGGAGGGGGCAGCCGCCCCCTCCGGCGGGGAGCGCGAGGGGCGGAGCCCGCTCGCATATCCACCCACCGTGCAGGTGGTACTGCTTCGGGGCGGCGCCGCAGGGCGGCGGGGAGCGCGAGGGGCGGCAGCGCCCCTGTACAAAGAGGTCGGCGCACTTCCGTCCCTGCGCCGATGTCCACGGCTGCGACCGCCGGTATGCTGCCGGTAGCGCCCGCTCGCCTGTCTTTGGAGCACTGTATGCTGCAACTCAACGCATACCTTGACCGGATCGGCTATGGGGGCCCGCTGCGCCCGGACTTCGACACACTCCGGGCACTCCACCGCGCCCACCTGCTGGCGATCCCCTACGAGAACCTCGACATCCACCTGGGCCGCAGGCTCTCGCTCGACGAGACACAGATCTTCACGAAGCTGGTCGGCGCCCGCCGCGGCGGCTGGTGCTACGAGATGAACGGCCTCTTCGCCTGGGCGCTACGGCAGATCGGCTTCAGAGTGCGGCTGCTCGCCGGCACCGTCAGCCGGGCCACCTTGGGCGACGCAGCCGAGGGCAACCACCTGGTGCTGCTGGTGGAGCTCGATCGCCCCTACCTCGCCGATGTCGGCTTCGGCAACGGCTTCCTGGAGCCGCTACCCCTCGCCCCCGGCAGCTACCGGCAGGGCTTCCTAACCTATCAGCTAGCCGAGGAGGGTGAGCGCTGGCTGTTCCAGAACCACACTCACGGCGGCCCCGGCTTCGACCTGACGCTGGCGCCCCGCCGCCTCAGCGACTTCGCCGCTCAGTGCCACCACCTGCAGACGGCGCCGAGCTCCGGTTTCGTCCGCACCACCGTCTGCCATCGCTTCACCCCTGATGGCGGCATCGTCACCCTGCGCGGCGCGGTGCTGACGAGCGTACAGGCCTCGGGGGTGACGAGCCGCACGGTGACTAGCGCCGAGGAGTATGTGTCGCTGCTGGAGACGCTGTTCGATCTGCATCTTCCGCAGGCCGCCGGGCTCTGGGAGCGCATCTGGGAGCGGCACCAGGAGTGGCTGCGCGAGCAGGCGGCGGCACAGGAGGCCAGGCAGCGATGACCCAGGGCCAGCAGCCGCCTCACCTGCTTTTACCTTGTACCTTCTACAGGCGGCTGCGCGTCGAGGTGCCGGCGGAGCAGATCGGCCCGCTCGGTGCGCCCGAGGAGGCGGTACGCCCGCTCCTCGTAGGCGAGGTCGAGAACCGGCACGCGAAGGCCGGCGACCTCGACCCAGCGCCGGTGCGGAGCGATATCAACGGGCGCCTCCCAGCTGCCGTCGGGAAGGCGCTTCTGGAGCGCGCCCATCAACTCGACCTGCACCCCATCGAGGATCAGGGCGCCATAGTGGGAGCGGATGCGCTCGGTGCTGGAGAACTGGACGGGGCGGGTGATCTGGGCGGCGAAGTGGCGGGCGATGGCGTAGGCGCCAGCGGCGTCCGTCTGCAGATCGATGTCGCCCACCGGCACCGCCACCCCCTGCAGAGCGAAACTGGTGCTCCCCGTCACAGTCCAGACCAGCGGCTCCCTCGCCAGGCGCTCGACGATAGCGCGCAGCGCCGCGAGATGCCCCGGCGGGAGGGCTGTCTCCGGCGCTGTCGCAGGCTCATCGTGTGGCTCGGCCATAGTTCAGCCCTGAGACGGTGGAGAATCGTCGGCGTGTGGGCCATGATACTCCAGCTTCAGCTCGCTTGAATAGCCACAGGGAGGCGGCATGCCGCGGATCGCCCGCTACCAAGGCGCCATCGTGCGCAACGACGAGATCCTGCTCATCAAGCACACCCACCACGACACGCAGCGCAGCTACTGGCTCATCCCCGGCGGCGGCATTGAGCCCCACGAGAGTGAGGAGGCGTGCGTCGCGCGAGAGATGTTGGAGGAAACCTGCCTGCAGGTGCGGGTTGAGCGGCTCCTGCTCGACGAGCCAGGCGAGCCAGGCGGAGGCTACCAGCGCTTCAAGACCTACCTCTGTCGCGTCGAGGCGGGCGAGCCGCGGCCTGGCTACGAGCCCGAGCCCGACGCCGCCGCGGCCTACGGTATCACCGAGGTTGCCTGGTTCGACCTGCGAGACCCCGCGGCGTGGCCGGCGGAGGTGCGGGCCGACCGCATCACCTTCCCGCTGCTCCAGCGCCTCAGGGCCGCTCTGGGGTATGCAGCCGCGCCCGTGACACAGTAAGGCGCTGCCACCCGCCAGCGCCGAGGGAGCCATCGCTGCATGCCCCTCGGCGCCGAGAGCGGGCGATGTGTTCCCCACCCCGCGCCCACTCGTTTCGCGTCTTCCCTTTCGCTGCTTCGCGCCTTCGTCTCGCGTTTTTCGCCCCATTTCGCGCCATTCGCGATCCAAACCTCTCTCCACTACCCGATCGCCCGCGGCGGCAGATACACGGTGAACACCGTCTCAGGGCAGATGAAGATGGAGTGAGGCTGCTGCATCTCGGCCCTCGTCAGCAGGCCGAGGTGCTCGTACAGGCCGAAGTAGAGCTCCCGCGGTCGCCCGAGCGTGCAGCGAAGCTCTTCATGCCAGACCGAGTAGTTCCCCACGCGGCCGTCTGAGCGGTAGAAATAGCCATCCACCGGATGCGTGAGGATCAGCATCATCTCGTCGAGGCCAGCGAAGCCTTCCACCGGGGCGAGCGGCTCGCCGGTGTCCTCCAGCGCGATCCGCGCCGGCGCCCAGGCTGAGTCGACCGTGTACTGGTAGCTGCGATACCGCCCTAGCTGCTGATCATAGTCGCAGTCGATCTGATAGCGCCCGTAGTGCCAGGGGATCCGCCAGAGCCGCTTCGGCACCTGCACAACCGGGGAGCCGAGGGTCGTTCCGAAGAACCACACTACATGCTCCCCACTCTCCCTATCGATCACATACACCCGATAGTTGGTCTGGCCAAAGTGAAAGCGAAAGAAGGGCAGCCTGATGAAGTGAAAATCCGCATCAACAAACGGGACGGCGCTCATGAGCGCGAGGCGTCTGCCGCCGATGTCGAACTCCGGGATCTCAAAGCGGCTGGTTGGAATATACGGCTCCAGCCGCGACTTCGGCAGCGCATAGGTGATCAGCGCGAAGTGGATGAGCCGCGACACCACATCGAACCGCCCGGCAGGGCGGGGCGTGAGCCGCCGGTCTAACAGCGCCCGATAATCAATCTTCGTCATACTGATGCCCAAAACGTCGGCGCAGCTTATGCTTTGGCCTTACGGAACGAGCGAGAGCGGGGTTTCATTCGCCGAAGTTCAGCCCGTAGCGGGCCGTGAGGGCATCTAGCGCCTCAGGCGCGATCTGGCCGTCGGGGGCTGCGGCCGCGAGGGCCGCCAGCTCGACGAAGAACTGCTCCAGCCCCGCCGGGGTGAGGATCACCAGAGCCGTGACCGGCTCGCGCCCCTGGTTCGCGAAGGCGTGGGGCGTCCCCTTGGGGATGCGGATGAACTCGCCGGGCGTCACCACCGTCGCCTCATCGCCGAGCTGCACCGCGAGCTCGCCGGCGAGCACATAGAACGACTCGTCCTCCCGAGTGTGGGTGTGTAGGCCGGCGCCGCCCCCTGGCGCGAGGAGATACTCCATCAGCGCGAAGGCGTTGGCGGTATCCGCGCCCACCGCCTTGAAGGTAAGCTGCGAGCCGGGGCCTAGCGGCACCGTCATCCCCGCCCGAGCTGGGGCGATGGGCGTCTCATCGGCGCTCATGCGCATCTCCTTGTAAAGCGGTAACAACATTATCGCGCAGATCGGGTGAATCCGGTGGGCCCTCGATATAGAACCACAGAAATCTCTCGGTAGGCTCGTAGAGCCGAAGCATTCGCTCCAGGTCACGCATGTGGTACGGTCGCTGTCCGAGGCAAATGCTTCGGCCGTACGTTCCGAGCGACAGATGTGGTTCTATTGAACGTCACCCAAGTCGTGAGGCAAGCCCTGCTCAGCTCCGCGTGAAGATCGCGAGCTGGCTGGGCGCGCCGACATCAGGGTCCTCGGGGCCGATGGGAGCGTAGCGCACCTGGTAGCCGAAGCGGGCCGCCACTCGCTCGCTCCAAGCCCGGAACTCGTCGCGGCTCCACTCGAAACGGTGATCGGCGTGGCGGAGGCTGCCGGGCGCGAGGCCCTCGAAGCGCACGTTGTACTCGGCGTTGGGCGTGGTGAGCGCCACTGTGCCGGGGCGGGCGACCTCGAACAGCACCCGCTCGAAGGCCGTCAGGCGGGCCGGATCGAGGTGCTCGATCACTTCCACTACCGCCGCGGCATCGTAACCCTTTAGCCGCTCGTCGCGGTAGGTGAGCGAGCCCTGGATGAGCCGCACCCGCTGCCGCTGGAGCGGCGGCAGGCGCTCCAGACGCTCCTCGGCCAGCGCCAACGCCCGCGAGGAGACATCCATCCCCAGGATCTCGGTGAACTGAGGCTCGGCGAGGAGCAGCCGGATCAGGCGGCCTTCGCCGCAGCCCAAGTCGAGCACCCGGCGCGCGCCCGACTGCTTCAGCGCTGCGACCACCGCGGCCAGCCGTTGCTCGTGCAGGCTGGCACGAGGCGCGTCCGGCTCCAACTCCATCTCCGGCTCAGGCTCCACCTCGATATCCGCCTCGGCCTCCGGCCCGGCCTCTTCCATTATCAGGCGGGCCAGCGCCTCGCGCACCAGCCGGCGGCGCTTAAGGTAGCGGCTCGCGATCAGCTCGCGCTCGGGGTGGGCCGACAGCCAGCCCGCGCCCCGGCGCAGCAGCTTGTCGATCTCGTCGGCGCCGAAGTAGTAGTGTTTCGTCGCGTCCAGCACCGGGATGAGCACATACAGGTGGGCCAACAGGTCGCTGAGGCGCGTAGTTCCCCGTAGCGTGAGAGAGAGATAGCTACTCTCGCCCCAGGCCGGGAAGCGGGGATCGAGCGGGTAGCCATTCGTCTCCACCTCGTAGCCCAACGGCTCGAAGAGGCGCCGCACCAGCGCATCGCCGCCGCGGGCAGGCAGCGCTGCCAGGCGGGCCTCCAGCGGGAGCGGGGCGGCGGCCAGCTCGGGGCGCTCCCGCGAACGCCCGCCCATCGCCGTCGAGAAGACCTCGGCGATGGCGACGCTCAAGAAGGACGAGGCGACATAGGGCCGGTCGTTCACATACTGGTCAAGCAGCCCCTCGCCGCCAGCGCTCCGCCCGCGCACAAGGGCCACCGGATCGATGTCGAGCAGCAGCGCGACGGTGCAGCGCTCCTCCGATGCCTCCGGATAGAAAACGTGGGCCGCGCCGAAGCGGAGCGGGAAGCGCTGCACGCGGGCCGGGTTCTTCGCCAGCAGATAGCCGAGATCGGTGGCGGGAGTATGGGTCGTGGAGATCGTCAGGAGCATGGAAGTACCTTTACAGCCGCGGATCTACCGGCTCGCTCTCCAAGGCCAGCACGCCGAAGACGCACTCGTGCACCCGGCGCAGCGGCTCGCCGCGGACGAAGCGCTGCAGCGCCTCCACGCCCAGAGCGAACTCGCGCAGCGCCAGGGCACGCTTGGCGCCCACCCCGCGGACCCGCAGTCGCTCCAGGTTCGCCGGCGCCGTGTACTCCGGCCCGTAGATGATCCGCAGATACTCGCGCCCCCGGCACTTCACCGCCGGCTGGAGCAGCCCCTTCGGCCCGCGGGCGACGAACTCCAATGGCTTGACCACCATCCCCTCCCCGCCGCTGCCCGTCAGCGCCTCCCACCAGGCCACGCCAGCCGCCACGCTCTCGGGGTCGGCCAACTCCACTTCCCGCACCTGCGTCGCCAGCAGCAGGGGTGTCGGGTGAGTATCGGCGGCGGCGAGGCGGGCCAGCGTGGCCATGTGCCAGCGATGGTCCTTATCGGTGTGCACAGCCCCCTCGCTCGCCAGCAGGTGGAACGGCGCCAGCCGCAGGTCGGCCAGCGAGGCGACGGGCCAGCAATAGCGCCCATAGGCCGCGATATAGGCCTCCAGCATGGCCGCTCGCTCTCCATACCAATCCTGCAGCTCGGCCACGTCGAGGCCGCGGGCGGCAGCCCGCTCCAGCGTGTCGATAGCGGCGCTCAGGGCCGCCCGGCCGGCCGCGCCCACAGCGGCGTACTGTTGGCGCAGCAGCTCCTGGGCCTTCGCCGACCAGGGCATCAGCTCGCAGTCCAGGCAGACCCAATCGGTCTGAAGTTCGTCCCACAGCCCGCTCGCCGTCAGCGCCTGATCCACCCGATCAAGGAGCGCCGCCTCCATCGCCGGGTCATCGAAGAAGCGGCGCCCCGTGCGGGTGTAGCAGATGCCCCGGCCCTCCCCAATCACGCCGAAGCGACGACGGGCGGCCGCCTCGTCCCGGCAGACCACCACCACGGCCCGCGAGCCCATATGCTTCTCCTCGCAGAGCACGGTGGCGACCCCGGCGGCGCGATAGTAGGCGAAAGCTTCGTCGGGGTGCTCCAGCAGCTCGGGGCGGCGGCTCGTCTCCGTGGGCGCCATGGTGGGCGGCAGGTAGAGCAGCCACTTCGGGTTGGCGGCGAAGCGGCTCATCACCTCGAGGGCCGCGGCGGCGTTCTCCTCGCGGATCGTCACCCTGCCGTGGAGCTCCGTTTCGATGATGCGCTTGCCCAGCACATCGCCCAGGTCGAGCAACTCGTCGTGCTGCTGCTGCGCGCTCAGTGCCGGGGCCTCGGCGGGGGTGAGGAAGGGGCGCGCCGGCTCGGCGTAGACCCGTTGCGCCGGCACGCTCACCAGCTCCCGCTCGGGGTAGCGCAGCGCGGTGAGACGCCCGCCGAAGACACAGCCCGTATCGATATTGATCGTCCGGTTCAGCCACTCCGGCTCGGGCAACGGCGTGTGTCCGTAGACGACCATCGCCTGGCCGCGGTACTCGGCGGCCCAGTTGTAGCGCACCGGCAGGCCGAACTCGTCGGTCTCGCCTGTGGTCTCGCCGTAGAGGGCGAAGTCACGCACGCGGCTAGAGCCGCGGCCCTGCATCTCCTGCCTCATGCCGGCGTGGGCCACCACCAGCTTGCCGTCGTCGAACACGTAGTGGCTCACCAGGCCGTCAAGGAAGCGCTCCACCTGTGCGCGGAAAGTCGGCGGCTCGCCCTCCAGCTGGGCTAACGTCTCGGCGAGGCCGTGGTTCACCTGCACATCGCGGCCCCGCAGCTTGCGCAGCAGCTTCATGTCGTGGTTGCCGGGGACGCAGAGCGCCGTGCCGGCGGCGACCATAGCCATCACCAGGCGCAGCACACCCGGCGAGTCCGGGCCGCGATCCACCAGATCGCCCAGGAACACCGCCTTGCGCCCGTCCGGGTGAGCGCGGGCGAGAAGCCCCTCGCCGTCCTCCAACTTGGCCTCCACGCGGGCGGTATAGCCAAGGGTGTCGAGCAGCGCCTCCAGCTCCTCGCGGCAGCCGTGGACGTCGCCGATGATATCGAAGGGGCCGTGGTCGGCCTTGCGGTTGTTCCAGAGCGGCTCGCGCACAATCGTGGCCTCGGCCACCTGCTCGGGCGTCTCGAAGCTGAAGATGTGGCGGAAGCCCTCGCGGGACAGGCCGCGCAGCGAGCGGCGCATGTCGCCGAGTTGGCGCCTGATGACGTGGGGACCGAAGGCGCGGTCGGGCCGCTCGCGGTTGCGCTCCTGGCAGATCCGCTCGGGCAGGTTGAAGACGATGGCCACGGGCAGCACGTGGAACTCGCGGGCCAGGGCGACGAGCGGCCGGCGATCCTCGGGCCGCACATTGGTGGCATCGACCACCGTCAGGCGGCCGGCGGCGAGCCGCTTGCGGGCGATGTAGTGCAGCACATCGAAGGCGTCGCTGGTGGCAGACTGGTCGTTCTCGTCGTCGGCCACCAGGGCCCGGCAGGCGTCCGAGGAGAGCACCTCGGTGGGCCGGAAGTGAGTCCGGGCGAAGGTGGATTTGCCGGCGCCGGAGGGGCCGATCAGCACGACGAGTGATAGCTCAGGGATGGAGAGGCGCACGCTCAGTTCTCGCTGGCGAATGCGGTGTGACGGAAACGCTCTGCACGGGCGGCAGAAGCTGCCACGGCGAGGCAAGCTTCAGGGAAGCGTGTGCCGCGGCGCCCGGCGAACGGCGGGTACAAACTAGATTGTAGCATGGCGCCAGGTGCCGGCGCCGGCGAGCGAGGCGCCCTTACACCACCCAGCCGCCCCCCAAGCTTGAAGCTCGGGGGGCGGCGGTGGGAAGCAGCACAACTACGGACTACGGATCTCGCCACACCACCACTAGCCCGGATACCAGACGATCCGCGGATCCTCGGCGGCGCGCTGA
>DAOUGF010000888.1:0-15504 GCA_034429295.1 Chloroflexaceae bacterium | reverse complement strand
GCCAACCTACAGGCGCTTCGAAACGCAGGTGGAGACGCGGGTAGTCGAGATGATCCGCGATTGGCTCTGCGGCTGGCTTGAAAGCAGGCCGGAGGCAAGAGGGCTGGAGCGACGACGGCGGGAGCTTGCGGCGGCCGTGATGGGCGGGGCGCTGTACCATGCAGCCAGTGAGTGGCGCAGTCGAGGCGACGGTCAGCCGGCGGCCGCCTTCGCCGACGAGGCCATCCCGCTGATCACCGCAACGCTCGATCGGCTCAGGCGGCTTTGACGAGCGGGTTACACTATGCACAACACGAGCCGCGTGCGCGACCTGAGAATCCTTCGCGAACCGGTTGCGTTCTTGCAGTCAGAGCGGCCGATAAACCCTCCCGAGACAACCTGAAGGAAAGCGCCTGTGGCAGTTCTTACGATCGCGACCTGGAACCTCGAGCGGACCCGGCCCGGCGACCACGAGCGCATCAGCGTCATTCTGGAGCAGATGGCGGAGATCGAGGCGGACATCTGGGTGCTGACCGAGACGAGCGAGGCGATCCGGCCCGCGCGATACTCCTACGTGACCTCCTCGCCGTGGCCCGGCGCCCCATACGAGCCCGACGAGCGCGGCGTCATGATCTGGTCGCGCCGCCCGCTGCGGCAGGTGCAGACTCTACCGTTTCTCCCGAAGGCCGGCGAGCCCGCAACTCAGCCGAGCTACGCCCTCACAAGCCAGGACGCGGCCCCGGTCGCGTGTGCACTGGCGGATACGCCCGTCGGCCCTATCCTTGTCTACGGCACGATCATCACCTGGCCTGAGGACCCCGGCCCGCAGGGCGGTTTGGCGAGCGGTGCCGCCCAACGCCGGGCGATCGACGCCCAGGCCGCCGATTGGACGAGCCTGCGCGCTACGCTGCGCGACGTCCCGCTCTTCGTCGTCGGCGACCTGAATGTGAGCCTCGGAGGCCCCGTCTATCCATCGCGCGAGCTGCGCCAGCACCTCTTCGGCGCTCTAGGCCAGGCGGGCCTGCGCTGCCTCACGGGGGAGTTTGTGGCACCCGAGGGCAAGCCCACCGTGGACCACATCTGTCTGGGTGGGCCGCTCGCGGTCAGGCGCTTCGAGGCTGACCTGTTCACACCGAGGGCAAACCCCGCCGGCTCGGCTGGTCGTCTGGTGAGCGACCATCCTGGCCTCTGGGGGCGTTTCTACACCTAGCACAGGAGCACATCGATGGTCAACCTGCTGCTCACCTGGCTCGTCACCGCGCTCAGCCTGCTGCTGATCACCCGGCTCGACATCGGCATCACGGTGCAGAGCTTCGGCACCGCCCTTGTGGCCGCCATCGTGATCGGTCTGGTCAACGCCATTCTCGGGCCGATCCTGCGATTCCTGACCTTCCCGCTCACCTTTCTCACCCTGGGCCTCTTCGCGCTCGTCGTCAACGCGCTGCTCTTCTGGATCGCCGCGGGGATTGTCCAAGGCTTTCGGCTCCGCAACGGCTTCTGGAGCGCGCTGATCGGCTCGATCCTCCTGTCGATCATCAACGCGGTGATCTTCTGGCTGCTCGGCATCATCGGGATCGGCTGACGCCTCGCTAGTGTCCGTACAGCGTAGTCCGTAGTCCGCTATCCGTACCGCGACGGCCTTCTGACGCCACTTGGCAGTGCTTTCATCCCAAGAAGGCTGCCAGTGAAGTCGCGGTGGGGCCGCTGCTCTTCACGGTGCCGTCTGCCCTTGTGCAAGGCCGTCCCGAGCCAAGGACCTACCAATGCAAGGGCCTCGGCGGCGAGGCCCGGCCGGGGACCGAGCCGGAGGTGGATCTCGAGTGGTGGCGGAGCAACCTCTGTCTCGGCAAGTGCGCTGAGGTGACGCTCTTGGGGGATGTCACCCCGATTCAGTGAGCCGCGGCTCGGGCCCCGGTATGGTGCAGGGCGACATCGGCTCGCTCTGCCCGGCTGCGCCAGCGTGGATCACTCGTGCGCATTTGCGCCGCCTCGTCTCCGTAGACTGGGGGTAGTTGTCTAACTACCCACCACGGAAGGAACGAGACTGATGCGCTGCACCAGCTGTGACACGCCAAACGCCACCGACGCCCGCTTCTGCACCGGCTGCGGCGCCGCCCTCACACCGGCCCCCGCCGTCGCTACCGTCGCGCCGCCCGTTGCGCCCGACCCGGCGCCGCTCATGCAGGCCGCCTCCAACACAACGCCTGTGCCCGCGCCTGCTCTCAACCAGACCATCAACGTCACTGTGCAGGCTCCTGCTGCGGCCGCGCCGAGCCCCGTCGTTGTGCTCGCCCAGCAGGCCGCCGGCCCCGGCTGCCTCGTCCGCGCCCTCTACTTCTGCTTCGTCGGCATCTGGCTCGGTGCACTCTGGACCGGCCTCGCCTGGTTCCTGCTCATCAGCATCATCGGCCTGCCGCTCGGCCTGCTGATGCTCAACCGCATCCCCCAGGTGATGACCCTCAAGCCGGTCCGTACACAGACCCAGGTCACCACCCAGGGCGGCGTGGTGGTGGTCAGCCAGGGACAACTGGCCCAGCACCCCTTCTGGCTGCGGGCGCTCTACTTCCTGCTGGTCGGCTGGTGGCTGAGCGGCGTCTGGCTCGGCGCGGCTTGGGGGCTGATCGGCGTCTCCTTCGGGCTCGGCCTGCCGCTGGCCTTCTGGATGTTCGACCGCACCCCGGCTATCGTCAGCCTCGCCCGCCAGTAGGTCCCGGCACGGTAGAGCCCTCGCAACACTCAGGTGCGAGGGCTCTAAGGAACTCTGCGATGGAAGCGTTGTTACCCCCTTCGGACGATCCGCTGCTGGCCCGCGCACTGGATGCGGGCGCTGAGGCCTGGCGTCGCGGCAGACTCGTCGCCGCCTGGGCGCTCCTCGGCCAGGCTCTCGTCCGCGCCGAGGCCCGCGGCGACAAGGCCGGCCTGCTGAGCGCCCATCAGTTGCTCGGCCACGTCGCCTACGACGCGGGCGACCTCGACGCCGCCCAAGCGCACCACGAGATGGTGTTGAGCCAGAGTCAGGCCCTCGGCCTCCCGCTCGGCGAGGCCTCCTCCCTCCACAACCTTGGGCTGATCGCCGCGGCCCAAGGCGACGAGGCCCACGCCCGGCGCCTCATCAGTGCGGCAGCCGCGCGCTACAGGGCCATCGGCCACGCCGCCGGGGCCGAAGCCGCGCGGGCGAACCTGGCACGGCTCGCCGAGCAGTGGGCGCGGCAGGCTGGCGGAGCCGATGAGCATGGATGACATTACCCACGACCCGCTCTGGCGCCAGCGGTTGCTAGAGGGTTGGCTGCCAATGGCCCAGGAGGCCAACCTGCTCTACGGCTGGGCGCTGGATGCCTCCGCGCTCGAGGCGCTGGTGCTGCTCGCCGCCCCGGCCCTGCGCCACGCTCGCAGCCCGCTCGAGGCCCGTGCTATGCTATGGAGCAGCTATCGCAAGCAGCACCACGAGGAGCCATGACCAACCCTGGCGGCATCAAACGAAGCTCCTGGCTGACCTTCCGGCGGCGCCTGCTGCTGGTGCGGGCGCTGCTCCGCGGCCCGGCCAGCAGCGCCGAGCTGATCGCGGCGGTCAACGCCGAACTGGGCGAGCAGGGCTACCCCGAGGCCGCAGCGGCGGCGCTCAAACACGATTTCGACGCGCTGAAGGGCGAGTACGCCTGCGCGATCCGCTACGACCGCCCCACGCGCCGCTACGTGCTCGACGACTTGGGCGAGCTGGCCCTGCTCGACCTGCCCGACGAGTGCCTGGAGGCGCTGGCCTTCCTCGACGCGAGCTTCCCGGCTGGCAGCCCATTGCCCGAGCACGCCCACATCCGCTCGCTGCTGGAGCGGGTGCTGCTGCTGTTGCCCCCGGCGCGTCAGGCCCAGCTGCGTCGCCAACGCAGCGCCCTGCGATTGCGCGTCGGCGCGGGGGCAGGGCCGATCGACCCGCAGGTGCTCGAGCTGGTCAAGCGCGCCTGCGAGCAGCGCCGCGAACTGGCCTTCGACTACCTGAGCACCTTCGACGATGACAAGCCGCGCCGCCACCGCGTGGCGCCCTACGGGGTGACGTTCCGGCCCGAGGGCCATGGCTACCTCGATGCGACGCTGCTGGAGGTGCGCCCGAAGGGCGGCGAGACAATCTACGCCGCGATCGACTACCGCCTCGATCGGATCGTGCCGGGGACGGTGGAGATCCTGCCGACGGTGCTACCGCCGGAGCGCATCCCGCCCCCGCGCTACAGGCTCCGCTACACGCTGGTGCCACGGGTGGCCCGCCGGCGTGATGTGGCGAGCTACTTCCCCGATACGACGATCACCTACCACGATGACGGCAGCGCGACGGTGACTGCCACGGTGACGAACCTCTGGCAGACCCGCCAGGTGCTGCTCCGCTACGGCGACGCCTGCGTGGTTCACGAGCCGCCCGAACTGGTTGCGCTCTTTGCCAAGACGGCTCGTGGGTTGGGGGCGATCTACGGCGATAAGCCTGAGGACGAGATGTAAGCCACATGGCTTTCCGGCTCTCTCAGGGTTGCGAGCGAGCCGGCGAGGCCGGCGCCGTCACCAGCGCTCGTAGTGAACGTATTCAGCCTTGGCCTTGCGGCCGCGTGCCAGCGAGGGGGAGCGCTTATCCGGCGCGGGGTGGCCGATAGGGATGACGCCCACCGGGGTTACCTCCGCCGGGATGCCGAGCAGCGCCCGTAGCGCGTCGAGGTCGTGGCTGCCTGCGAAACCGGCAGCAAGCCCCTCGTCAACGACGGCCAGCAGCAGCACCATCACCGCACAGCCGATGTCCATGTGCCAGTAGGGCACCGGCCAGTCGATCTCAGTGCCATCATCCTTCAGCTTGTCGGGCTCCTGGTAGCGGCGGTGGTAGGCAGCCTCACTGGTGCAGGGCACGATCAGCACGGGCGCCTTAGAGATCCAGGGGCCGAAGCCAGCGGCGACGTAGCCCTCCTCGCCGCAGAGCGCGGCGAGCGCCTTGCGTTTCTCCGGGTCGGTCACTACTACAAAGGCCTGGCCCTGCGTGAAGCCAGCGCTCGGCGCGTGGCGGGCCAGGTCGAGGATGCGGCTGATCGCCGCGGGCTCGACCGGCTCGTCGGTGAAGTTGCGCACCATGCGCCGCCGGCGCACCACCGTCTCGAACTCCATCCTGTTCGCTCCTTTACCAGCCGTATGGCGTAGTCTGTACAGTCATAGCATCAGAAAGCCAGAAAGCCGTGAGCCCGCTCAGCCGGGACGCCGCGCCACCACCTCGATGATGTGCCAGTGCTTGGGGTCGCCCAAGGCGGTGGGGCGATCCTCCTCTTCCTCGGTGAGCGTCTCGATGGTGAGGCCGTTGAGTAACTCGTGGATCTGGGCCAGAGTGCGAGTGGTCATCGACGGATTGGCGCTCCAGGTATCCCGCTCGCCAAAGAAGTGCCCCGCGAAGCGGCCGCCCGGGCGCAGAGCACCGACGAGCCTGGCCCACACGGCGGGGAACTGCTCGGGCGGGCAGAACGGCAGGCTCAGCCCGGCGTAGATAAAGTCGGCCGGGAGCAGCATGGCCTCGTGAAAGGCGGCAGACTGTGTCTGCAGGCGGGGCCGGGCTTCCTCTGGCGTCGCCGCGAGCACCAGCTGGATCGCCTCCGGCTGCTGATCGATGGCCAGCACGCGCCAACCCCGCGCCAGCAAGGCCAGCGTCTCGGTGCCGTCGCCGCAGCCCAAGTCGATCGCCTGGCCGCCCGCCGGATCGAAGCCGTCCGCCTCGAAGGCCGCGAGAGCCGCCAGGAATAGTGGGCGGGGCGCCCGGCCCCGTACCGCCTCGTAATAGCGTACCCATAGCTGGTCGTCGGCCATGCTGCGACACCTCCTCTTGGTCGTTGAGAATCGTTTCTGGTTGGACCCACCGACGATCGAGGATGAAAGATCAACCGCTTCCCCTGGCCTTCGCCGAACGGCTGCTCGAAGCCAGCCACAGCCACCCGCCCGCCGCCTTGGGCGCGGCGGCCCGCCAGAAGGTTCATCAGGGAGGCGCGTGGGCGGGATTGTATCACTTCTTGGGCTATGCGGGCATCCCCGCCTGTGGTGAGTGGGGATGCGAGCGGGCTTCGCCCCTCGCGCTCCCCGCCAAGGGGGCCGCGCCCCCTTTGGAAACCCCCAAAGCCGGCGGTCGCCAGCGCCGAGCGAGCCATCGCTGCATGCCCCTCGGCGCCGAGAGCGGGTGTTGCGTTCCCCGTTCCACGCCCGCTGCTCAACAGTTTCGCGTCTTCCCCTTCGTGCCTTCGCGCTTTCGTTTCGCGTTTTAAGCGCTGCGCGCCACTTCGTAACGTGGACGACGTTTTCGCGTCATTCGCGATCCAACCCCCCGCTTGCGCGCCCGACGCCCCGCGGGTACACTGGGCCGGGGTTCTCGGCGAGCGCGCCGCGGCGCCGCAGGAGGCGATCAGTGCAGGAGCCGGCATCGGAGACGGAGCGTGTACAGGGGCCGCAGGGCACGGTGGCTGAGGTGGCGCTGCTGGCCCTGCGACTCGGCTTCACGGCCTTTGGCGGGCCGGCGGCCCATATCGCCATGCTGCGCGACGAGGTTGTCACGCGGCGCAAATGGCTCACCGACGCCCATTTCCTCGATCTGCTGGGCGCCACCAATCTGATCCCCGGCCCGAACTCGACGGAGATGGTGATCCACGTCGGGCAGGTGCGGGCCGGGTGGCGCGGCATGGTCGCCGCGGGTGCCTGCTTCATCATGCCGGCCGCGCTGATCGTGCTGGCCTGCGCTTGGGCCTACGTGGCGCTCGGCACCCGCCCCGCCTTCGAGTGGCTGCTCTACGGCATCAAGCCGGTGATCATCGCCATCGTCGCCCAAGCGCTCTGGGGCCTGGCGAAGACGGCGGTGAAGGGGCCGTTCCTCGCGGCCGTGGGCGTGGCCGTGCTCGCACTCTACCTGCTTGGCTTCAACGAGTTGGCGCTGCTCTTCGGCGGGGGCATCCTGGTGATGCTGGTGCGCAACCTCGCTCGGCTGGGCCGCGGGGGCGCAGCCGCGGCGCTGCTCCCCATCGGCGGAGCGCTGCCCGTCGCCCTCGCCCAAGCGGCGCCGGGGATGCTGGGGCAACTGTTCTGGAGCTTCCTGAAGATCGGGGCGGTGCTCTACGGCAGCGGCTATGTGTTGCTGGCCTTCATGCGCAACGAGTTCGTGGTGCGGCTCGCCTGGCTCAGCGACCAACAGCTGCTCGATGCCATTGCCATCGGCCAATTCACTCCCGGCCCGGTTTTCACCACGGCCACCTTCGTGGGCTACATCATCGGCGGGCTGCCCGGCGCGGCGCTGGCTACGCTGGGAATCTTTCTGCCCTCCTTCATCTTTGTGGCCGCGGTCAACCCGCTGGTGCCGCGGCTGCGCCGCTCGCCCTGGATGGGCGGCTTCCTCGATGGGGTGAACGTGGCGGCCCTCGGCCTGATGGCCGCCGTGCTCTGGGAGCTCGGCCGGGCGGCGGTGGCCGACTGGCTGACGGCGGCGCTGGCCCTCGGCGCGGCGGCGCTGCTCTTCCGCTATAAGCTCAACTCGGCCTGGCTCGTGCTGGCGGGTGGCCTGATCGCGCTGCTGCTCCGCTGGCTCGCGCCTGGCTTGCTACCGTCGTCTTGAGAGGAGATGGAGGCTATGGAAGCGCTCACCAACTGGGCCGGCAACTACACCTACAGCGCGGCCCGCCTGCACCGCCCCGGGAGCATCGAGGAGCTCAGGGAGCTTGTGGTGGCCTGTCGCAAGCTGCGGGTCCTCGGCACACGCCACTCGTTCAACACGATCGCCGATACGCCAGAGGATCTGATCTCGCTGGAGCGGCTCAACCGGGTGGTCTCCCTCGACCCTGCTGGCCGCACAGTCACCGTGGAGGCGGGCATCCGCTACGGCGAGCTCAGCCGCTGGCTGCACCGCGAGGGCTTCGCCCTGCACAACCTCGCCTCGCTGCCCCATATCTCGGTGGCCGGCGCCTGCGCCACGGCGACCCACGGCTCCGGCAACCGCAACGGCAACTTGGCGACGGCCGTCACCGCACTAACCCTCGTCACAGCCGATGGCGAGTTGGTCACGCTCACCCGTGAGGCCGATGGCGATCTGCTGCGGGGCGCGGTCGTCGGCCTCGGGGCGGTCGGTGTGGTTGCCCGGCTCACGATTGAAATTATGCCGGCCTTCATGATGCGCCAGGACCGCTACGAGCGGCTCCCATTCGAGCAACTCGAGGCCCACATTGATGAGCTGATGGGCCTGGCCTACAGCGTGAGCATCTTCACCGACTGGTGCAACGCGGAGCGCACCGATGTGCTCGTCAAGCGGCGCTTGGAGAACGGCGCAGGTGACGAGGTCGAGGCGGAGTTGTTCGGGGCGCGACGGGCCGAGCGCCCGCGCCACCCGATCGAGGGGATGCCGCCCGACAACCTCACCGATCAGCACGGCGATCCGGGTCCCTGGCACGAGCGCCTGCCCCACTTCCGCCTCGACGCCACGCCGAGCAAGGGCGATGAGCTGCAGAGCGAGTATTTCGTGCCGCGGAGCCGGGGGGCCGAGGCAGTGCGGGCGCTGCGGGAGCTGGGTCCGCAGCTCGCGCCGCAGCTCTACATCTCCGAGATCCGCACTATCGCTGCCGACGAGCTCTGGATGAGCCCCTGCTACCGGCAGGACTCGCTGGGCTTGCACTTCACCTGGCGCAAGAACTGGCCGGCGGTCCGCGAGTTGCTGCCGCTGGTGGAGGCCAAGCTCGCGCCGCTCGGCGCCCGGCCCCACTGGGGCAAGCTCTTCAACATGGCGCCGGCCGAGCTGCAGTCCCGCTACGAGCGGCTGGGCGAGTTCCGCGCGCTGCTCGACCGCTTCGACCCCGAGGGCAAGCTGCGGAACCCCTTCATCGAGCAGTACATTTTTGGGGCGTAAGATCCGCCGAAAGTCTGAGCTACGCTGCCTTGATTCGCGCCTGGCCCCGTGCTATTGTGCGAGGCATCCATTGCCGCCAATCCGCACCAGTGCCCTCGCATCAGGTCGCGCCGTATGCACCAGCAGTCCTTCAACCTGAGCGCCCGCCCCTTCCGCACCAGCGTGATCGCGCGTGTCTACGATGGCGCCGCTGGTCGTGGGGGTAGTGCGCCCTGGACTCGGGTGTGGATTTGCTGAGCTATGCTGTGCAGATCTCTCGGGCCGCGGGCGATATAAACCGCCCGCGGCCCTTCTTTTTGCCCTGCTCCGGCGCCCCTGTTCGCCGTTCCCCGTCTCCTGCCCCCTCAGCAAAGAGGAGCCCATGCCATGGAGGCATCGAGCGTCCGCGCGACCTTCGGCCAATATCTGGAGATGATGCTGCGCTACATCCGCCCCGAGTGGCGCCGCGCTGCGCTGCTCTCCGCGCTGATCGCCGTCACGATCGGGCTGCAGCTGCTCAACCCGCAGATCATTCGCGGCTTCATCGACGGCGCCCAAGCCGGCGCTCCCCTCGGCGCGCTGCTCTGGGCCGGCGCGGCCTTTCTTGGCGGCGCAGCTCTGCTCCAGGCCGGCCAGGTGGCCGCCACCTACGTGGGCGAGGATGTGGGCTGGCGCACCACTAACGCCCTGCGGGCCGACCTGCTGCTCCACTGCCTGAAGCTCGACATGAGCTTCCATAACGATCGCACCCCCGGCGAGATGATCGAGCGCATCGACGGCGATGTCGCCAACCTCGCGATCTTCTTCGCCCAGTTCCTCATCCGCGTGGTCGGCAGCCTGCTGCTGCTCATCGGCGTGCTGGCCGTGCTCGCCTTCGAGGATTGGCGGGTGAGCGCCGCGCTCACCGCCTACGCGGTCGTCACTGTCACATGCTTCGTGCTCGTGCGCCGGGTGGCCGTGCCCCACTGGAAGCGCACCCGCGAGGTGAGCGCCGACCTGTTCGGTTTCCTCGAGGAGCAGCTTGCTGGCACTGAGGATGTGCGCTCCAGCGGGGCGACCGCCTACACGATGCGCGAGCTCTATCGCCACAACCGCCAGCGCCTCGCCGCCGAACGGCGCGCCGGCCTGGTCAACACGCTGCTGGTGACCCAGTGGTTCAGCCTGCAGACCCTTGGCCTGATCGTGGCGCTCGTCGCCGGCTTCCTGCTCTATCGCGGCGGCGCCGTCTCCCTCGGCACCGTCTACCTGATCGTCGCCTACGCCAACGCGATCTTCTGGCCCCTGGAGAGCCTCACCGACCAGCTGCAGAACCTGCAGAAGGCCGGCGCCAGCGTCGAGCGGGTGCACGAGCTCTACCGGACGGTCTCCCAGCTCGCCGACGGCACAGAGACGCTGCCGGAGGGCGCGCTGGCGGTGCGCTTCGCGGATGTGTCGTTCGCCTATCGGGGAGGCCAGGAGGTAGCGGGACAGGAGGACAAGGGGATACCCAATGGCGCCGATCAGCCTCCCTTGCCCTCCAACGGGAGGCTGGTGCTCCAGGATGTCACCCTCTCCCTGGAGCCCGGCGAGATCCTCGGGCTGCTCGGTCGTACCGGCAGCGGAAAGACCACGGTGACGCGGCTGCTCTTCCGGCTCTACGACCCAGAGAGCGGCACGATCGCCCTCGGCGCGCCGGGCCGCGAGAGCGACCTGCGCCGGATCAGCCTGGCGAGCCTCCACGAGCGGGTCGGCATCGTCACCCAGGATGTGCAGATCTTCCGGGCGAGCGTGCGCGACAACCTGACCTTCTTTGAGCGAGCTCGCATCCCTGATGACGAGATCGTGGCGCTGCTGGAGGAGATCGGCCTCGGCCCCTGGCTCCGCGGCCTGCCGAAGGGGCTCGATACCGAGCTGGAGAGCGGCGGCACCGGCCTCTCGGCCGGCGAGGCCCAACTGCTGGCCTTCACCCGCGTCTTCCTGAAGAACCCCGGCCTCGTGGTGCTCGACGAGGCCTCATCGCGGCTCGACCCGGCCACCGAGCAGCTGATCGAGCGGGCGGTGGACCGGCTGCTACGCGGCCGCACGGCGATCATCGTGGCCCACCGGCTCAGCACGGTACAGCGAGCCGACAAGATCCTCATCCTCGAGAGCGGCCGCATCCTTGAGGCCGGGCCGCGCGAGGCCCTGGCCGCCGATCCCGACTCACACTTCGCCGGCCTGCTGCGCACCGGCCTGGAGGAGGTGCTCGTATGACCGCCCACGCCTATATTCACGAGGACGCCGACGACGCGCCGCCGCCGGTCGGCGTGCCCACCTGGAAGTTTCTCTGGAGCCTCACCCGCTTCCAGGGCTGGCGTTACCTCTTCAACGTCCTCGCCATGATCCTGCTGATGATGTGCTTCCAGTTGCCGGGGCTGGCGACCAAATGGTTCTTCGACCTGCTCTCCGGCAGCGCCCCCGCCGCGATCTCCCTCTGGAGCCTGGTGGCGCTGCTGGTGGCCTCGGCGCTCGGCCGCTCGGCAGGCATCCTCGGCCTGATCAAGACCAACGTGCCCTTCAGCTTCAAGATCCAGACCCTGCTGCAGAAGAATATGCTGGGCCAGGTGCTGGCCCAGCCGGGCGCCCAGCCTCTGCCCGAGCCGCCGGGCAAGGCGATCGCCCGCTTCCGCGAGGACACGGTTGAGCTGCCGCTGTTCGCCCTCTGGATCAGCGACCTGATCGGCGCGGCGCTCTTCACCGCCGTGGCCCTCGCCGTGATGCTCACGATCAGCCCGCTCATCGCCGTGGCGGCGGTGTTGCCGCTGCTGGCGATCATCTTCCTGGCCAACCGCTTCACCGAGAAGGTGGAGCGCTATCGCAGGGTGAGCCGCGAGACTACAGGGCGCGTGGTGGGCTTTATCGGCGAGATTTTCGGCGCGGTGCAGGCCGTGAAGGTGGCCGGCGCCGAGCGCCCCGCCCTCGGCTACTTCCGCAGGCTCAACGAGGAGCGGCGCAAGGCCGCCCTGGCCGACCGGCTCTTCTCCGAGCTGCTGGAGTCGGTCTTCTGGAACAGCGGCAATCTGGGCACCGGCGTGATCCTGCTGCTGGTCGCCCAGCTGATGCGCGGCCCCGATGCGCCCTTCACCGTGGGCGACTTCGCCCTCTTCACCTACTACCTGCACTTCATCGCCGAGTTCACCGGCTACCTCGGCTTCATGTACGCCCGCTATCGCCAGGCAGGGGTATCGGTGGCGCGCATGCTGCGGCTGATGGGCGATGCGGAGCCGCTGGAGTTGGTGCGCCACGGCCCGATCTACAGCGAGGGCGAGCTGCCCGCCGTGCCGTTCACGCCGCGGGGCCCCGAGCACCAGCTCGACGAGCTCGTCGTGGAGGGGCTGCGCTACCGTTTCCCAGGAAGCGCGCAGGGCATCGGCCCGATCAGCTTCACGCTGCGCCGCGGGAGCTTCACCGTGGTCACCGGACGCGTGGGCGCCGGCAAGACGACCCTGCTGCGGGTGCTGCTCGGGTTGCTGCCGCGGGACGGCGGCGAGGTGCGCTGGAACGGCCGGGCCGTGGAGGCGCCCGACAGCTTCTTCGTGCCGCCGCGGGCGGCCTACACCGCCCAGGTGCCGCGGCTCTTCAGCTACACGCTGCGGGAGAATCTGCTGCTCGGCCTCCCCGACGAGCCCGCGTCCCTTGAGCGGGCCATCCACATGGCGGTGATGGAGCGAGACCTGGCCGAGCTCGAAGCCGGCTTGGAGACGAAGGTCGGCCCGAAGGGCGTGAAGCTCTCCGGCGGCCAGGTGCAGCGGGCGGCCGCGGCGCGCATGTTCGTGCGCGACCCCGAGCTGCTGGTCTTCGATGATCTCTCCAGCGCGCTGGATGTGGAGACCGAGCGGCTGCTATGGGAGCGGCTGGGCGCTGAAGGAGGTGAGCTGAAGGAAGGGGGGAACGGCGCGGGCCCATCGGCCCTCAGCCCTCAAACCTCAGCCCGCACGATCCTCGCCGTTTCCCACCGCAGGGCCGCGCTGCGCCGCGCCGACCAGATCATCGTGCTGAAGGACGGGCAGCTGGAGGGCGTGGGCACGCTCGACGAACTGCTGGCTTCTTCCGAGGAGATGCGCCGCCTCTGGCGCAGCGAGGCGTGAGCATAGCGATGCGCGCGGGCGCGGCTCAGGCGCTCCGTCACGAATCTGAGCCGCGCCCTCACCGAGCCGTCTCGGTGTCCTTAGAGTCGCTCGATGAACGCGTCCAGAGCGGCGTTGAAGCGCTCCGCGTGCTCCCAGAACATCATGTGGCCGCCGAAGACCTCCGTCCGCACTTGGGGGAAGTTGCGCCCAAGGTAGGCCACGGCGGTCTCCGCCCAATGCTCCGCGATCACGTACGTGGTCGGCACCGCCTCCGACAGCGCCTTCAGCTCGGCCGTGAAGTCGCAGAACAGGGCGTCGGCGAAGATAGCGCTGGCGAGGTAGTGGGGCGTCGTGAGCGACTGGCGCACGATCCAGTCGAGCTCGGCCGGGCTGAGCTCCCGCTGCACCATCACCTGGGTGGCGTAGTAGATGATGAACTCCCGCTGGCCTTGGGGCGAGCGCAGGAAGCTGCGCCAGGCGCCGGCGAGCTCGTCGAGCGGCCCCTCGACCCAATCTTCGTCGCTGACCGAGATCGGCTTCGGCGACATGTCGATGCCCACGTAGCCCTTGAGCGCGGCGGTTCCGGCGTGCTGCACGTAGCCGAGCACGTCGAGTGTGCCGGTGGACCAGCCGACCAGCACGGCGTCGCGCAGCTCGAGATCGGCGAAGAGCTTGGCGAGGTCGGCGCCGCGGGTGCTGAAGTCGTTGCCGTGGAGCGTCTTCGATGAGCGGCCCTGGCTGCGGGGATCAACGACGATCACCCGGTGGGAGCGGGCGAAGTGAGCCACCTGGTGCTGGAAGACCTCGGTGGTGAAGGTCCAGCCGGGGACAAAGACGAGCGGTGAGCCGGCGCCATGCTCCTCGTAGTAGAGCTCAACACCGGGGGCGACTTCGATGTAGGCGCCCGGGGAAGTGGTGGACATTGGGGAACCTCCAGCGCTTTCAGTTCAGGTGGCAGGGTAGCGGCAAGTATAGCACGGGCGCAGGGGAGCACTGCCGGGCGCTACTTGCTCGTCGCAGTTATCTGGTATCATACCGGCGCTGCGGTTCGCCGTCGCGCTTAACCGGAAGTTAACCAACGCTTGCCGCACGTGACCTTCAGCCTGTCAGCACCTGCCTACCAGCGACCATGGTTCCGGGCCCGCGTCTCGCGCCAGACCGGCGCGCCCGCCGACGCGGCCCATTCCGTCGCCCCTCGGCGCGGCCTCCCGCGACGTTCGCCGCGGATCGTTGCGGGCCGTCTTACCCCCATTGTCGCCAGCCGCAAGGAGGTCGTTTTTGACCCTGCCATACGTCTCGCGCCACGACCACGAGCTGGAGCGCCTCGTCCGCCGCGCCCATCAAAGCCGTAGCGCTCATACAGCCCGGCGCTCACGGGCCACCCAACTTGGCGGCTCGCTCACCCTTGGGGCGCTCGTCACCCGCCTGCGGCGCCTCCCGATGCGCTTCCTGCTCCACGCCGTCGTCGCAGCGCTCGTCCCCTTCGCGCTGATTCTGGGCCAGGCGCTCCCCAACGGGGCCAGCTTCGAGCTCCCCGGGCAAGCCGAAGCGGGGCTCCCTCAGTCACTCGCCGGGGCCGTGCTGCCGGTCGGCCCGCTCTCCCTAGCCTACGACGGCGAAGCGCTCGCCGAGGCGCCCGTGCCCGATAGCGCCTTTGCCGATATCATCGCGCTGCCTGAGGCGCAGCTGGCCCGCTCCCGCCAGGACATCCTCGCCCCGCTGACCTTCGAGACCACAGTTGTTGGCGACCAGGCGAATGTGCGCAACGGCCCCGGCCTGATCTATGACCAGATCGGCACGCTGGCGTCGGGCGCTACCCTGGCCCTCGAGGCCTACGCCGATGACTGGTTCGTGGGGCGCACCGCCGAGGGCGAGCGCGTCTGGATCGCGGCCGAGTTGGTGGAGAACGCGGCCACTGCGCAGGGCCTGCTCGCCCCCGCGAGCGAGATCCCGCCGCCGCCCCCGCCGAAGATCGCGGTCGTCGCCGAGGAGGGGCTCAACCTGCGCGATGGCCCCGGCACCGCCTATGTGAAGCTGGGTAGCCTCGAGCAAGGCATCACGATCGATCTGCTCGCGCGCTACGAGAACTGGTTCGAGGTCCGTCATCCCGGCGGCGCGATCGGGTGGGTGGCCGGCGACTTCCTGCAGATCGCCGACGGCGTGATCCCGCGGCTCGAGGTGCTTTCCAGCGCGCCCGATCCGAACCCCGCCCTCGTGGCGGTCGCCGAGGGCACGATCAACCTGCGGGGCGGGCCTGGCACCGCCTACCCGCGGGTTGGCACCGCGGGCGGTGGGACGCAGCTCGAGTTGATCGGGCGTCATCAGGATTGGTTGAAGGTGCGCGCGGCGAACGGGACCGCCTGGGTCGCGCGTGAGGTGGTGCGCGTCAGCGACTATGTGGTGCGGCGCGTGCCGGTCACCCGTGACATCCCGGCGCTGCCCAAGCCGGCTGCGCCCGCCACGGTGGCCCGCGGAGGCAACGCCGCGCCGCTCTCTGCGGCCCAGGCCGGTAGCGTGGTAAACTTCGCGATGCAGTTCCGTGGCACGCCGTATGTCTGGGGCGGGGCGAGCCCG
>DAOUGF010000887.1:0-15165 GCA_034429295.1 Chloroflexaceae bacterium | reverse complement strand
CGCGGCCGCCCCAACTGCTGCCGCCACGGAAGCCGCCACCGCCGCTGCCACGGAGGCCGCCACCGCCGCCGCTACCGCCGCCCCGACCGTTGCCGCTGCCCCGACCGAGGCCCCCCTGCCCCAAGGCGCCGCCGGCAAGCTCACGGTCATCCACCGCACCGAGTACTTCCAGAGCGTCCAGGAGATCTTCCGCAACCTGGTGACGGACTTCGCCGCTGACAATGGCATCGAGCTCGACATCTCCACGGCCAACCCCGAGCAGTTCGGCGACTTCAACGCCAAGATGCAGGCCGCCGTCCAGGCCGGCAACCCGCCCGATGTGGCCTACCACACGCTACAGATTCCCCAGCTCTACTTCCTCGATGTGCTCGAGGATGTGACGGACGTCGTTGATGAGCTCGTCAGCCTCTACGGCGAGGTAGTGCCCACGACCGCCGCCAAGAACGCCCTGGTCGACGGCCGCTGGTACGCGGTGCCCTACACCACCCAGTCCGGCGCCTGGTTCGCCCGCCGCGACTGGCTCGAGGAGGCCGGCATCGACCCGCAGTCGTTGCTCGCTGCCGACTACAACCCCCGCCGCGAGGCCGCCCTGGCGATCTCGGATCCCTCTCGGAACCGCTACGGCTGGGGCATCACCATCAACCGCAGCGGCGACGGCCACGGCTTCATCACCCATGTCATCCAGTCCTTCGGCGGGCGCTTCGTCGACGAGACGGGCGAGCGGGTGGTCTTCAACTCGCCCGAGACGGTCGAGGCTGTCCGCTGGCTGCAGGAGACGTACACCGATCCCAAGTACCAGCCGATGTTGCCGCCCGGCATCCTCAGCTGGACCGACACCAGCAACAACGAGGCCTACCTCGCCGGCACGATCGGCTTCACCACCAACCAGTTCTCGGTCTACGCCCAGGCCAAGCGCGACAACAACCCCGTGTTCCCTAACACCATGGTGATGCGGTCGCCCGTCGCCAACGACGGTTCGGTGCTGGAGGCTGGCCAAAACGGCTGGTTCACGATCTTCAAGGGCGCCCAGAACGTCGATGCGGCCAAGCAGCTGATCCTCCACATGATCAATCCGGAGAACTTCCTGCCCATGGTCCAGCAGGGCGGCGGCCTGATCCTGCCGGCCTACAAGAACATGTGGACCGATGAGGTGCTGGCGATCGACCCGAACTTCGCCAGCCTGCAGGAGATCATCTTCAACCCCACGCCGTGGACCGGCCAGGCCTACCCGGCCGACCCGAACGCCGCCATCTCGGCGATCGATAGCCAGTCGATCACCAGCCAGATGATGTCCAATGTGGTCAACGGCACCATGACGCCTGAGCAGGCCGTCGAGGATGCGCACAACAAGATCGTGCAGATCTTCGAGGAGCTGGGGTTGCCGCAGAGCTGACGGCACGACAAGGTGACCCGGTGACCGCCTTGTAGTGGCTTCGCCTCGTCTTACGGCACATTCCACTCTTCGGCTCGGTGACAGGGTGACCGCTCCGCTGGATCTGCTTGTCGGCTTGGTGACGGGGTGATACCTGCCGGCGCCGTTAGGTATTCACCCTGTCACCCTACCACCTGATCACCTTGTCACCTAAGGGGAGGCGCTATGGCAAAAGGGATAACGAGCGGCGTGCAGGCAACGATGCCAAGAGTGGGCCGTCGCCGCTCACGCGCCGAGGCAATCCTTGGCCCTGACTGGCGGATCGCCTTTTTCTTTGTGGCGCCGCTGGTGATCATCATGGCCGGCCTGATTCTCTGGCCGTTCATTAACGCGATCCTGCTCAGCTTCACCACCCGCTCGATCAACCGTGTCGAGACGTTCGTCGGCCTGCGCAACTATACGCTGCTCCTGCGCGACGCCGACTTCCTCGGCGCCCTCAGCAATACGATCCGTTTCACGGTCTGGTCGGTTGCTGTGAAGCTCGTGGTCGGCATGACGATCGCGCTGCTCCTCAATAGCCGCCTGCCCTTCCGCAACCTGCTCACCGGCATCATGCTGCTGCCCTGGATCGTTCCCGAGGTGGTGACGGCCATGGCCTGGCGCAGCATCTACGATCCGCTCTTCGGCGGCCTGAACCCCATCCTCATGGGCCTCGGCATCACCAACCGCCAGATCGCCTGGCTCGCCGAGCCTCAACTCGCTCTCCCCAGCGTGATCGCGGTGAATGTCTGGAAGGGTATCCCCTTCTTTACGATGCTGCTGCTCGCGGGCCTGAAGGCGATCGACGTGGAGCAGTACGAGGCCGCCGAGGTGGACGGCGCCAGCGCCTTCCATCGCTTCCGCCACATCACCCTGCCCGGCCTGCGCTACGTGATCGCCGTGACGGTGCTGCTCTCTACGATCTCCACCTTCAACACCTTCGGCCTGGTCTACCTGATGACCGGCGGCGGCCCGGGCGGCGCCACCCGCCTCTACTCCATCCTCGCCTACGAGAAGGAGATCATCGGCCTGCGCTTCGGCCCCGGCGCCGCCGTGGCCCTCAGCATGGCCCCGGTGCTCGCGCTCTTCATCCTCGTCCTCGCCCGCTTCATGCGCCGTGACGAGAGCGCCGTGCGAGCCAACGACACGGTGGTGGATCGGGCCTTCGCCTGGTTCGGCAGGGGCCTCGCCGCCCTCTTCAACCTGCTGATGTGGCCGTTCGAGCTGATCGCCGACGGCTTCGGCGCCCTCAGCCGCGCGATCGGCCGCGCCGTCGCCTCCACCCGCCCGGCCGACCAGCGCGATCGGCCGGCCCTTACCCGCCGCCAGCGCCAGAACCTCACCCTGGGGATGCAGTGGCTGCTGATGATCCCGCTGCTCGTCTTTGTGCTCTTCCCCTTCTACTGGGTGGTGATCACCTCGTTCAAGACCAACCTGCAGATCCAGCAGTTCCGTTCGATCTTCTGGCCCGAGCCCTGGACGATGGAGCAGTTCCGGACGCTGATCTTCGAAACGCCCTACCTCGACTGGTTCAAGAACACGGTGATCGTCGCCGTCTCTACCACCGCCCTCTCGGTGGCGCTCGCGGCCCTCGCCGGCTACGCCCTCGCCCGCCTGCGCTTCACCGGCGCAGGCGCCCTCACCACCGCCCTGCTGATCACTTACCTGCTGCCGGGCTCGTTGCTCTTCATCCCGCTCTATCGCATCCTCACCACGCTGGGCATCATCAACACCTACTGGGCGCTGATCTTCACCTACCCGACCTTCCTGATGCCCTTCGCCACTTGGGTGCTGCTCGGCTACTATCGCTCCATCCCGCCGGATCTGGAGGACGCCGCGATGATCGACGGCGCCACCCGCTTCGGTGCCTTCTGGCGCATCACCCTGCCGCTCGCGGCGCCCGCCCTGCTCTCGGTCACGCTCTTCGCCTTCACCAACGCCTGGAATGAGTTCCTCTTCGCCTTCGTCTTCATCACCCGCGAGACGCTCTTCACCCTGCCTGTGGGTCTGCAGCAGCTCGTCTTCGGCGATATCTACCCCTGGGGCCAGCTGATGAGCGCCTCGCTCCTGATGGCCATCCCTGTGGTGACGCTCTACATCTACGCCCAGAAGTACATGGTCGAGGGCCTCACCGCCGGCTCTGTGAAGGGGTAACTCTCGTTCTGTGTGAGCACGCCAGCTACGACGACCGACCACCGACGACGGATGACCGCTCGAGCGGTGGTCGGTCGTCTGTGGTCGGTCGTTCCACACGCCTCACGATCCCAGGACACGCCCCAAATGAAAATCGTTGATTACCGCGTCACGCCGATCGCCTTCGGCGATCCGCCGTTGCGCGCCGCCTTCGGCCTCCACGCCCCGTACGCCCTCCGCACCATCGTTGAGCTCACCACCGACGATGGCATCACTGGCGTGAGCGAGACTCACGGCGGCACCGCCGTTGTAGCCGACCTCGAGGCCATCCGCGAGCTGGTGATCGGCCGCGATCCCTTCCAACTCGCCGAGCTCGAGGCGCTGATCTGGCCCTCGGGCGAGCGCTTCGCCCCTGCCACCGCCACGCCTTGGGAGGGTAAGCTCAGCTCGGCCCCGCGCACCTTCGGCGCCATCGAGGTGGCTTGCCTCGACATCATCGGGAAGGCCATTGGCCGCCCGGTGTGCGACCTGCTCGGCGGCCGTGTGCGCGACAGCGTGCCCTTCAGTGCCTACCTCTTCTACAAGCACAAAGGCGCCGGCGGCCCCTTCGGCTTCGAGCTCGATCCTACCGCCACCTCCGGCTGGCCTGCCGCCCGCCAGGCCGAGGCCCTCACGCCCGAGGCGCTCGTGGCCCAAGCTCAGGCCATGTGTGCCGAGTACGGCTTCAAGTCGCTCAAGCTCAAGGCCGGCGTGCTGCCCCCGGACCAGGAGGTGCAGACGATCCGCCTGCTCCGCGAGGCCTTCGGCCCCGACACGCCCCTGCGGATCGATCCCAACGCCAACTGGTCGCTGGAGACGGCGCTGCGCTGCGGGCGCGAGCTGGAGGGCCTGCTGGAGTATTACGAGGACCCGGTGGCCGGCAGGGGGCCTATGGCCGAGCTGGCGAAGCAGCTCTCCATCCCCCTGGCGACCAATATGTGCTGCGTCAGCTTCGCCGAGCTGCCGGAGAGCATCAGCCTCGGCAGCGTGCAGATCATCCTCGGCGACCATCACTTCTGGGGCGGCCTGCGGCCGTCGGTGGAGCTGGCCCGCATCTGCCGGATCTGGAACATCGGCCTCTCGATGCACTCCAACTCCCACCTGGGCATCTCCCTGGCCGCGATGACCCACCTGGCCGCGGCTGTGCCGAACCTCACCTACGCCTGCGACACTCACTACCCCTGGCAGAGCGAGGAGATCATCGTCGGCGGCAAGCTCCGCTTCGAGGATGGCTCGCTGCCCGTGCCCACGGCGCCCGGCCTTGGTGTGGAGCTCGACCGCGACCAGTTGGCCCGCATGCACGAGCAGTTCCTGGCCTGCGGCCTCACCCATCGCGACGACGAGGCCGAGATGCAGAAGATCGAGCCCGGCTGGAAGCGCGTCGTCCCTCGCTGGTAGAGACGACCGACGATTGCCCGCGACCTGCCCGACCGTGGCCTGTCGTCTACATGGAACCACTGCAAGCTCTCGGTATGGGCCCGTCGTGGCCGCCCCTTGGAATACGCCAGCCGACCCTTTACCGGCGAACAATCGTGGTTCTATTTTGAGCCCTATCAACAGACAATACCGGGAGCTTCCATGGCATCCTTCGACATGCTCGGAATTGTGATCATCGCCGCGATCCTGATCGCCCTGGTCGTCCTCGCCCTGCGGATCAGCGCGGGCCGGCAGCGGTCTGGCCCGGGCGCGGCCGCTAGCTCAGTCCGGGATGACCGCCCATACACCTCAACGACGGATGACAGCGGCTCTTCGCTGCTGCCGCTCGGCGGGGCCGCCGGCGCGGCCAGCGCGGCCGGGAGCGCCGACGACGATACCAAGACCCCGAGCTGGGGCGCGATGCACAGCGCGGGCGGCTCCTGGGACGACAGCTCCTCCAGTTCGAGCGACTCGTCGAGCTCGAGTGACTCGTCGAGCTCGAGCGATTCGTCGAGCGATTCGTCGAGCGTGGATTAGCAGGCGTCGCCAATGTCAGGCGCGCTCGCAACCCCCGACGAGGAGCTGGCGGCGGCGATCCAGGCGATCCACGCCGCGCCGCCGCGCCTGGTGTACGCCTTCGCCGGCGCGGGCAGCCTGGCGTTGCACTGGCTCCACGCCGTGGCCGGCTCGTCGCGCACGGTGCTTGAGGCCCGCGACTGCTACGCGCCCCGCTCGCTGGCGGAGCTCGCCGATTTGGGCGCGGCGTCTGCGGTGAGCGAGGCCACCGCCAAGGCGATGTCGTTGTGGGCGAGGGCGCGGGCGGCCGCTCTCGCCGAGGACGATTGGCCGCTGCTCGGCGTGGCCTGCACGGCCGCGATCGCCACCGACAGAACGCGGCGCGGCGCGGAGCACGCCTTTGTCGCCGTGGCCTCGGACAATGGCGTCGCAATCTTCCACCTGACGATGTTGAAAGGAACTCGCGACAGGGCGGACCAGGAGGCCCTGGTGAGCCGCCTGGTAATCCATGCCATCGCGGTGGCCTGCGGCGCTGGCTCCGTCGAGCTCGCCCTCGGCTCGGGCGACGCGCTGGTGGAAGGCTAGACTGGCTCGCCTGCTGCCGCGCTCCCTCAGCGCTAACTGGAGGGGCGAAGCTGCGCCGCCACCACGGCTCGCACCTCGCGAAGCAGGCTATCGCGGTCGTAGCTGCCCTTCTGGAGCACCTGCTGGGCCGAGTGGCTGAGCTGCGCCCGCTCCTCGGCGCTGAGCTCCATGGCCGTGACGACCACTACTGGCACTGTGGCCCAAGCCGGGTTGGTCCGCAGCTCGGCGAGAAAGCCGAAGCCGTCGAGCTCCGGTAGCATCAGGTCGAGGATGATCAGGCCGGGGTGGGCGGCGGCGACCTGCGCCAGGCCGATGAGGCCATTCTCCGCGCTGCGGGTTCGCCACCCCGCCTGGGTCAGGGTTCGGACAAGCATCTCGCGGGTCGGCTGGTCGTCCTCGACGATGAGTACATCGCCGGTGGCACCCTCGCCTGGCTGCCCGTTGTTGCAGTGGCGCTTGACCAGCTCCACCAGGCGGCGCCGGTCGATCGGCTTGGTCAGATAATCGGCGGCGCCGAGGGCGAAGCCGGTGTTCCGCTCGTCCATGATCGTCAGCATCACCACAGGGATGGCCGCCAGCTGTGGGTCGGCCTTGAGCGCCGCGAGCACCTGCCAGCCGTCGGCGCCTCTGAGCAGCACATCCAGGGTGATCACATCCGGTCGCAGCGCCCTCGCCCGCTCCAGCCCGTCCTCGCCGGTGGCGGCCACCGCAACGCGCATCCCCTCGCGGGCCAGGGTGCGCCGCAGCAGATCCTGGGTGGCCGGGTCGTCGTCGATCACCAGCACCATGCCGCGGGTGGGGCCAACGAGTTCGGCGGCGAGATCGTGGAGCTCGCTCTCAGCCGTGGTCAGATCGTCCTGCAACGCGCCCACCTCGCGCGGCATCACGATCGTGAAGGTCGAGCCGACGCCAGGCGTGCTGGTGACCGTGATGTCGCCGCCCATCATCTGGCAGAAGCGCCGGCTCAGGGCCAGGCCCAGCCCTGTGCCGCCGTACCTGCGGGTCGTCGAGGTGTCGCCCTGCGTAAACTCGCGGAAGAGCCGGCCCAGCTCCTCGCGGCTCATCCCGATGCCGGTGTCGCTCACCTGCAGGCGCAGCAGCTCGCCGGCTTCGCCGGGCAGGCTGTCGATGGTGAGGGTGATCCGGCCACCTTGGGTGAACTTGGCCGCGTTGGAGAGCAGATTCAACAGCGCCTGCCGCAGCTTTGTCATATCGGCGTAGAGCTCGCCCGAGGCCTCGCCCCGTACCTCGAGGGTGTTGCCGCCCCGCTCCACCAAGGGGGCGATGGTGCTCAGCACCTCGTCGAGCAGGGCGGCGAGGCTGAAGCGTTCCAGGTGCAGCTCCATGCGCCCTGCCTCGATCTTGGAGAGGTCGAGGATGTCGTTGATCAGCGTGAGCAGATGCTTGCCGGCCGTGCGGATCTTCTCCAGGTCGGAGGTGGACATCCCGTAGCCCTGTTCCTCGGCCTCCTCTTGGAGCATCTCGGAGTAGCCGATGATGGCGTTCAGCGGCGTGCGCAGCTCGTGGCTCATGTTGGCCAGGAAGGCGCTCTTGGCTCTTGTAGCCGCCTCGGCGGCGATACGAGCCTCCTGGGCCTCGCGCGTGGCGGCGGCGAGGGCCCGCGTGCGCTCGGTCACCCGCTGCTCGAGCTGCTCGCGGCCCGTCTGCAGCTCCTGAGCCATCAGGTTGAACGCGCGGCCCACTTGGGCCACCTCGCTCTCGCCCCCGATCTGCACGCGGGCCGTCAGGTCGCCGCCGGCGAGCCGTCCGGTGGCCTTCAGCAGCCGATCTAGCGGCCGGCTGATGTTGCGCATCAGCTGCAGGCCCAGGAAGAAGGCCACGGCCACCAGGAGCATGGCGAAGGCCACGGTGAAGGATTGGCGGCGCTGCAGGGTCTCGATGCGGCTCTGGAGCAGCGCCTCGAGCGCGGGCGAGGCCACCTGCGAGAGCGCGTTGGCGGTGGCGAGGGCCCCCTGGCCCGTTGCCGACAGCTCGGGGGTGCCAAGTTGCCGGGAGGGGTTGGCCGAGGCGGTGTAGTAGCGGGCGAGCATGGCGGCCACGGCCGAGCGGTGCGCCGCCGCCGCCGGCTCTAGCTGCGCCGCGAGGGTTTCTGAGCTCGTGCTGGTGTAGGCGGTCATCAGGTTGCGCTGGAGCGTATCGGTGTTGGCGCGGAGCAAGCTGGCGCTCATCACCAGCTCGGTGCGTGGGTCGGTCCGCAGGGCCGCCTCCGGCACCAGGCCCTCGCTCAGCAGCAGCGTGTGGGCGATCAGCGCCTGGGCCTCGGGGAGCCGCAGCAGCACGGCGTCCATCACATAGTAGCTGTCCAGCTCAGGGTCGAGGATAAGGTTCGAGCGGTCGCCGACAAGGGTGATCAGCCCTCGCAGCTGGTTGATGAAGCGCCCGTGGCGCACATAGCCGACCTCAAGCGTCCTGGTGAGCGGGTCGTCCCGTAGCAGCCGCCAGGTCTGCTGGAGCTCGGCGAACGATCGGCTGGTGCCGAGGTCGGCGCCTACCTGTGCCTCAAGGGCGGCCAGATCGGCGAGCCCTTGATCCACGGCGCTGCGGGCCGCGGCGAGCTCCGCATCAACGGGGATGCCGCTGGCGATGCCCCGCAGGGCCTCGTGGCGGTAGCGGAGGGCGCCGGCGTACACCTCGCCGAGGGCCCGCAGGTAAAGCGTGCCTGCGATCTCGCGCTGGCCGAAGCGGATGCGCACATTCTGCTCGGACACCATGAAGCCCATGGTGACAGCCAGCGGCAGCAGAAAGAGCAGGCTGATCAGCAGGAACTTCTGTGGGTAGCGAAGCATGATGGAGAATTGAGAATAAGCATTGAGAATGGAAAGCTTGGTGAGAGATGAAGCTATCCGGCTTTCTCAATTCTCCATGCTCGATTCACACAGCGCGCTGGAGCAACAGTTCGATCTTGCCGAGCAGGCGGGCGAGGTCCACCGGCTTGGTGTCGTAGTCGTCGCAGCCGGCCGCCACGCACTTCTCCTGGTCGCCGGCCATCGCGTGGGCGGTGAGAGCGATCACGGGCACCCTGGCCACGCTCGGGTCGGCCTTGATCTTGCGCGTGGCCTCCCAGCCGTCGAGCACGGGGAGGCTCATATCCATCAGGATGAGGTCGGGCATCTCGGTGCGGGCCATCGCTACGCCTTGCGCGCCGTCGATGGCGATCAGCACCTCATACCCCTTGCGCTGCAGGCGGCGCGACAGCATGTCGCGGTTCATCTCGTTGTCCTCGACCAGCAGGATCCTCGGCATTGTTATGGCTCCTCACCGCTCAGCGCTCTAGCCGTGGTACTATGAGATACTAACACCCAGACATTTCCTGTTATGCAGGATGAAACTAACATTCAAATGACAGTGGGCGAACCTCCCGTTCATCAGCCGGCGCCCTTCCCGATCGATGCGGTGATGGCGACGCTCCACCGCGAGATGCCTAGCTACGAGCGGCCGCTGGTCGATCAGATGGGTGAGGAGGGCGCCACGCCGTTCCGCATCCTGATCGCCACGATCCTCAGCCTGCGCACGAAGGATACACTCACCGCTGTGGTGGCGCCGCGCCTCTTCGCGGAGGCCGATACGCCCGCCACCATGCTCGCCCTCGGCGAGGAGCGGATCGCCGAACTGATCTACCCGGTGGGCTTCTATCGCACCAAGGCCCGCAGCATTATCGCCATCTGCCGCGCCCTGCTCGACCAGCACGGCGGCCAGGTGCCTGCCGATCTCGACGCCCTGCTCGCGCTCCCCGGCGTCGGCCGCAAGACGGCCAATCTGGTGCTGACCGCTGGCTACGGGCTGCCCGGCATCTGTGTTGATACCCACGTCCACCGCATCACCAACCGCTGGGGCTATCTACGCACGAAGAGCCCCGACGCCACCGAGCTGGCGCTCAGGGAGATCCTGCCGCCTGAGCACTGGATTCCGATCAACGGCCTGCTCGTGACGCTCGGCCAGAATATCTGCCACCCCGTCTCGCCCCGCTGCTCGATCTGCCCCGTGAGCTGGGCCTGCGCCAAGGTTGGGGTGACGCGGAGCCGCTAGAGAGGATTGCAGATTGTAGATGGCGGCCGTGGTGTGAGGATTTACAGCGGCTTTACATATGCGGGCGGCGTGGGGCGGTGAGGGTTGGTAGAATGCTGTCACCGACCGCCTTGCATCTCGCGCAAGTGTAGCCTGACACATGAGGACGCCAATGAGGCTCCGAACGGCTAGCTCCTCGCTGATCCGCAGCTCGCGGATGGGCACGGCTTGTCGCAGCGCTCAAGCTGCAATCTACAATCTGCGATCTGCCCTCTTCCGCAAGCTCTCGCCGCTGCTCGCCGCGCTGCTGCTGGCCGGATGCGCCACGCAGGAGGCGATGGCGCCCACAGCGAGCCCGGCCGCGCCCACGGCTGCCGAACCATCGCCCGTCGAGTCGGCCTTCGCGCCGGGGAACGCCACCGCCGCGCCAGAGCCCACGGCGGCACCCACCGCCACGACGGCGCCCACCGCCACCGCGGAGCCGCCCACGGCCACGGCCGAACCCACCGCCGAGCCCCGCCCGCAGCTTGAGGAGTACCCGGTGCCCGGCGGCTCGCACCCCCACGACGTCGCGCCCGCCGCCGATGGCGGCATCTGGTATACGGCCCAGGCGAGCGGCGAGCTCGGCTGGCTCGACCCGGAGAGCGGCGAGACGCGCCACATCCCCCTCGGCGCGGGCTCGGCGCCCCACGGCGTGATCCTCGGCCCCGACGGCGCCCCGTGGATCACCGACGGCGGCCTGAACGCGATCGTCCGCGTTGACCCGGCGACCGATGAGGTGCAGGTCTTCCCGCTGCCCGACACGCATCCGGGGGCCAACCTCAACACGGCCGTCTTCGATCATACCGGCGTGCTCTGGTTCACCGGGCAGAGCGGCGTCTACGGCCGGCTCGATCCGCGGGAGGGCCAGGTGCAGGCCTTCGACGCGCCCCGCGGCCGCGGCCCCTACGGCATCACCGTCACCCCCGACGGCCAGATCTACTACGCCTCCCTGGCCGGCAGCCACATCGCGCGGATCGACCCTGAGACGCTGGAGGCGATCCCGATCGAGCCGCCTACCGCCGGCCAGGGCGCCCGCCGCGTCTGGTCCGACAGCGCAGGGCGGATCTGGGTGAGCGAGTGGAACGCGGGCCAGCTCGGCATGTACGATCCCGCCGCCGATAGCTGGCGCGAGTGGCCCTTGCCGGGCGACAGCCCTCAAGCCTACGCGGTTTATGTTGACGACCAGGATATCGTCTGGCTGAGCGACTTCAGGGCGAACGCCATCGTGCGCTTCGACCCGGCGACCGAGGAGTTCAGCAGCTTCCCGCTGCCCTCGCCGGACGCCAGGGTGCGGCAGATCCACGGGCGGCCAGGAGAGGTTTGGGGCGCCGAGTCGTCGCGTGATAAGCTGGTGGTGATCCGGACGGGCTGACAAGGTGACAAGGGGACAAGGGGACAAGGGGACATCCTGATGGCTGCCGATAGGTGGCCCCTTGTCCCCTAGCCGCGAGCGGAGCGAGGGCGATCACCTTGTCACGACGCGGCGCGGCGCGCCTCCAGCTGGGCGAGGATCTCGGCGTGCTTCTGGCGGGTGATCGGGTAGAGATAGACGAGCAGCATGCCGACCAGCAGGATGAGCGTGGGCAGGGGGCCGATCATCCAGCGCAGGGCGTTAAGCGCGGATGGGGGCTGCTGGCCTGGGAGCAGGTTCTGGTCGAAGCCGTACCACTGGAGCGCCTGGAGTGTGAGGGCGATGCCGAGCCCGACGCAGGTCTTCTGGGTGAAGGTCATCACGCCGTAGAAGACGCCCTCGCGGCGCTGGCCGGTCTCCAGCTCGTCGAGGTCGATCACGTCGGGGAGCATGCTCCAGGGCACCAGGTAGGCGGTGGCGATGCCGACGCCGGCCAAGGCGGCCAGGGTGATGGCGAGGTTGATCTGGTGGGGCTGCAGGAAAAAGAGCCCGGCCATCACCAGAATCCAGAAGGTCATGCCGCTGTAGTAGACGGCTTGCTTGCCGATGCGCCGGCTCACCGCGCTCCAGATGAAGAGGAAGACCATCGCGGAGCCCTGCACGGCGAGCAGGACGATCGGGAACATATCGGCCCGCTGCAGGTAGAAGGTGAGATAGAAGCCGATCACATTCTGCGTCACCTGGAGCGCCATCCAGGAGCAGAGATAGATCCCGATCACGAACAAGAAGGGCCGGTTGCGGGCGGCGATTCGTAGCTGCGCGAGGATCGACGCCGAGGCCGCGCCGGCGGGCGGCACGTAGCGCTCGCGGGTGCCGGCGACGCACCAGAGGAACGGCAGCACCATCAGCGCGCCGAAGATAGCGGCCGAGAGCATGTAGCCGGCCTGCGACTCGGCCGGCAGGCAGCGGTTGGGGTCGGCGCAGAAGCGGGTGATCAGCATGCCGTGGACGATGCCGGCCATCAGGCTGCCGCCGATGCTGAAGGCGAAGCGGAAGGAGTTCAGGCTGGTGCGCTCGTCGTAGTCGCTGGTCAGTTCGGCCGTGAGCGAGGTGTAAGGCACGTTCACCACGGTGTAGGCCGTGTTGAAGAGCAGAATCACGACCAGATAGTAGAAGAACTTCGCCCCCTCGGCGAGCGGGGGCGTCCACCAGAGCAGGAAGTAGATCAGGCCGAAGGGCACGGCGCCGAGAAGCATCCAGATGCGGCGGCGGCCGAGTCGCGAGCGGGTGCGGTCGCTGATCAGGCCCATCCACGGGTCGGTGATCGCGTCCCAGACGCGCCCGATCAGCAGGATGACGCCGACGGCGCCTGGATTCAGGCCGGCCACAGTGGTGAGGAAGAGCGCCTGGAAGAAGCCGACTATCACGGCGGCTATGCCGGGGCTGAGGTCGCCGGCGCCGAAGGCGAGCTTCGTGCGCAGCGGCAGACGTTCTGGGGCAGGCGCGGTGGGCGCGGCTGGGACGGCGGTGTCGGCCATACGGATCTCCTTGATGGGGTGCGATGGCGCTATTCTAGCATCGCCGTGTGTCGCCAGCGGTGGCCGATAGGGGAAGCGGCATGTGGCCCGCATCCCCTTCTCCCGCTGAAAGAGATGGGGAGGGGCCACAGAGCTGTGTCGAAGCGCTTACCCGTGTGCGAGCGGCTAGCGCTGGAGGAGGGGGAGGTAGATCCGGGGCTCTAGAGCTTGGTCGAGGCTGGAGCCCTCGCCGATCGTGACTGTCCCCAGTTGGTAGCTCCCGTCGGGGAGCTGGCCCTCGATGGCTAGAGCCATGGGCTCGCGGTACGATTTTGGATCGCGCACAACCACGAAGAGATCGTAGGTGCCAGGGGTGAGAGCCCGATCGATGCGCAGCGATGAGCTATCCGCCCCAGCGTCGGCTTGGGCGCCCTCCGTGGTGGGCAGGAGCGTGCGCAGCTCCAGGTTCAGGCGCCCCTCCCAAGCGAGCTCCTTGCTGCCGGAAGGGCGCAGCTGGAGCATCACGTCCCAATCCTCGTAAGTGGGGGCGATGCCGTTGTTGCGCCAGGTGCTCCGCACCTCGAAGCGTTCGCCGGGGACGAGCTTGGCTGGCAGCTGAAGCTGGCTTAGCTCGTAGCGATACCCGAGCGAGCGGCCGAGCAGCAAGAACGCCTCTTTGCTCGTGGAGTTCAGGCTATCCCAGCTGAGGGTGTTGCCGTTGCCCACCATCGCGACGTGAAACTCCCGCGCCTGTTCTAGCGCCAGCTGGTAGACCTTAGGGGCGGAGACGTTGGCCGGGTTGATGAACTCGGCGATCACCGGCGCGGTCTTCCAGCGCTCGCTGACGAGGGCCCAATCCTCCGGGTCATCCTTCAGGCGCTTCATGCCATCGGCGAAGTGAGGGGCGCCAAGGCTATCGCGTCGCCAGCCGATCGTCGGCGAGCGCCGCAGGGCGTGCAAGAGCGCGGGCTTATGGTCGCTCATCATCACGAGCGGCGTCTGCTTGAACGCATCGACGTAGCTATCGACGATGCGGAACGCATTCTCGTTCGTGATCTGCTCGGCGCCGCTGGCCACGGGGTAATCTTCTGAGAAGGGGTAAGTGTTCCACTCGCCCCAAGTCCCGTAGGCGCCGATCTCCACATAGCCGATCCGCGGGTCGCCGTCGTAGCGGCGCGCCAACTCCTTGGCGAACGCATCAACGGCCTCGAGGTAGTCGGGGTCGTTCCAGTCGGGGATGTAGGTGTTGCGGCTCCACCAGCCGCGCTCGAGCTTGGCGGCGAGGTGTTCGGGGATGTCCATGCCATTGCCGAGCACCATCGAGCGGATGCGCAGGGCGTGCTTGCGGCCCGCCCGCTCCGCCTCGACCAGATCCTTCTCCAGCGCGCTGAAGTCGTACACGCCAGGCGCCGGCTCGAACGTCTTCCAGGAGTAGCGGCGGTAGGAGTCGTATGAAGGGCGAGGCTGCGGCGCAACCTCCTGATTGTTCCAGCGGAAGAGCCCGCGCATCGGGTTGACGAGCTCGATATCGGGGTCGAGGGGCCGGGGCTCAAAGATGGCCTGCTCCTGCTGGGCGGAATGGGCGCTGGGGAGGGCGAGAAGCGAAGAAACGATGCCTAGCACGAGCAGAGTGAGAAGGCGAAAGAGAGTGCTGGTTCGTCGATGCATTGATACCCTTGCTTTAACCGATTATTAACCACCGGCTAAAACTTACCCGCTCGAGCGAAGCGGGCCTATGGGTTAGGAGTCCCCTAGCCGGTCAACCTCATGGCCTATAGGGTGTAATGACTTCGGGCATCCTTTTCGCCACTGTAGTAATCAGCAGATCGAGGAAAAAACTAACAATTCTATGCATACTTTCGCCCCGGATGCGGCTGGTACCCAGAGCAAGCCAGCGCCTCGACAGACAGAAAGCGCACTGGCCCCGGCGATTTATGGTTGAAATTTGGTTAAGACAAAAAGCCACCTACTCCCTGACGGTAGTACTTGAGTACTCCCTGCGGCTAGGAGCGGGCGGTGGACGGTGGTCGGTTGAGGAGAGGTGACGACCGACGATGGCCGGGCAGGCTGCGGGCGGTGGTCGGTGGTGACGACCGACGACCGACGACGGCCGGGCAGGTGCGGGCGGT
>DAOUGF010000886.1:0-2758 GCA_034429295.1 Chloroflexaceae bacterium | reverse complement strand
GGCGCCGCCTGCTCCTAACCGTAGCCGGCACGAGCATCGCCGTCGCGCTCACCGTCGGCATCCTGCAGCTGCAGACACCGCCCATGGCCGGCTTCTTCTTGCTGTCCAGCGAGGCGCAGAGAGCCACAGATCTCCAGGAGATCCCCATGACAATGGGCTTTCTCTGCGGGGTGATCGTGTTGCTGACCATCGTGCTCGAGCGTTTCGGCATGACCTTCCAGCAGTCGCTCGCCCAAGCGCTCGAGCGCGAGGCTGAGCTGAAGGCCCTGCGCGACTCGCTCGAGCGGACGGTGAGCGAGCGGACGGCCGAGCTCAGCTCGGCGCTAGACGAGGTGCAGGCCCGCGCGGCCGAGCAGGCCGAGCTGCTTGGGCAGATCGAGCAGCAGTAGGCGGTGATCCGCGAGCTGAGCATCCCGGTCATCCCGGTGAACGAGCGCACCCTGGTCATGCCACTAGTGGGCTCGATGGACAGCGCGCGCATGCTCAACCTGCAGCAGCGGGCGCTAGAGGCAGTCGAGCACAGCGGGGCGCGCACGCTCATCCTCGACGTCACCGGCGTGGCGCTGATCGACAGCCAGGTGGCCCAGGGGCTGATCCAGACTATGCAGGCGGCCAAGCTGATTGGCGCCGAGGTTGCGCTGGTCGGCATTCGCCCCGAGGTCGCGCAGACCATGGTGGGGCTGGGCGTCCAGCTGAGCACGGTGCGCACCTTCAGCAGCCTGCACGCCGCCCTCACAGAGTTGAGCAGAAATGAGGCCATCGGCCAGCCCGCGCTCATCGGCGCGGGGTGGGCCTGAGCATTGTTTCAGGCGAGCTCACGATCAAGCGTTGCCGCGTCAACGATCAGCGCGCTGTGGCGTGCCGCCTCCTCGCGGGCGGCTGGCGTGAAGCCGCTACGCCCAAAGAGTGCGTAGTGAAGCCTCCAGCCCTGACCGCCATCGGGGAGATCGCGCAGCGCCAGCGGCGTCTTTATCGCTACCAACTCGCGCACCACCTGGCGATCGAGTCTGTCAGCGCCCCATGTGCACTCGCCCAGCAGGAGCTCGCGGGTCTGGAAGTTGGCAGCCACGACATCCACCTGGACACGCTTGCTCCAGTGGCTGCCGATCGTCTGGGGCGAAGGGTAATGCCTCGGCCTGGCCTCGCTCGAGTACCCACTGGCGACACAGATCCTCAAAGGCTGCCTGCCCGACGAAGGTCCACAGACCCTGCTGGATCGCCGATAGTACCCGCTCCGGCTGGTAACTCAGGTCACCCTGGTAGGGCCGGGGGAAGCGGAAGAAGGGGTCGCTGAGGTGGTAGCGCCCCTGGCGCGCGATCCGCTGTCGTGTCGAGGGTGAACAATGCCGCTTTACTCCTCAGTCGCCGTGATGGTGCGCACGCCTGGTATCCCGCGTAGGCGCTCCATTGCCCCGAACAGCGCTGGTGTCGATGTCCGACTCAAGGTCAGGTGAATCTCATCTTCGTCCTGTGTATCGCCGTGTTCAATGCGTAGTTGTTTCATCTCGACCATAGCCTGCGCGAGCACGGCTTCAAGGGTTGAGAGTGAGATAGTGCTGCGATCAATAACGAGCGTCAGGGTGCGTGGGCGGCGTGCTACCCACAGACGACGTTCCAGCGGCTTGATTCCAGCCAGGATCAGCAGGATAAGAATGGTGGCGCTGGCCGCCGCCAGATACAGGCCGCTGCCAACCGCTAACCCGATCGCCGCAACGGTCCAGAGGCTGGCGGCTGTCGTCAGCCCGCGGATGACATCGCGGCGCAAGAGAATGGTGCCGGCGCCCAGAAATCCGATGCCGCTTACCACCTGTGCCGCGATTCGGGAGGGATCGAGGACGACATGCTCGAGGCCTAGCACATCTGCGAAGCCGAAGGCCGACACAATCATGATGAGAGCAGCGCCCGTACAGACGAGCATATGAGTACGCAACCCGGCTGCCCAAGCTAAGCGCTCACGTTCGATGCCAACGAGGCTACCCAGTAACGCTGCCAGGGACAGTCGAAGGATGATTTCAGCATTCGACAGCATAATGCCCTCCGCTCATTCTGCAGATATATCCGCACGATAGAGTGGATTATAGCAGGGCGGGCTCGAACGAATACTTCCACAAGCAGTTCCGCGACCCCAACTTCTCCACCGGCTACAAGCTGCACCCGGCCGGTCACCAGCCGGTGCAACTCTAGGATTAGCTCGAGGCTGAGCGAGACATTGACGTTGCATCAGCCATGGTGATGACGGCTGTAAGCTGGCGTCCCGCCCATTTCACAGGCTGGAACAAACCCTTGTTATCATTCAAGCATCTTCTCTAGCGACATCTACTTGCGAAAAAGGTTTTGCTTTTACACAAATTTGACTTGATTTTTCTAGTAGTGATGTTACACTGGAGCCATCCCCGGTCCCCCTCTGTTATCACCATAAGTCGTGGAGATCCTCTTTTGGCTCTTCAGGCTTTCTGGTGATGGGCGCTCCACTACCCTGCGAGAAACCGCTGCTAGAGCAGGTCGAGCTTCGCCTGCCCGTACATCTGGTGCTTCAAGAGCTTGAGTCGGCGTGAGGAATGGGCTGCAGCGGAGGCGGCGCTCGACGATGCCGAGCCGTTGGCCCAAGCGTTGGGCTCACACGATCAACTCCCTGAGATCTACCGCAGCCGTGCAATGATCTGCCTTGCTCGTGGTGAGGTCCAAGCTGCAGAAGCCTTCGCACAGCAGGCAATCACAACTGCTCGTGGGCTGGAAGACCAGCCTGCCGAGGGGATGG
>DAOUGF010000885.1:0-7467 GCA_034429295.1 Chloroflexaceae bacterium | reverse complement strand
GGTGACGCCCGTTAGCGGAGCTAGCGCGAAGCGCTATCGACACAAACGCCATGCCTTCGATTCGCCGGCAAGACGCTCCGGTTCAGCGACGGGCCGCATAGCAAGCCCCCCGCTGAACCGGTTGTTCTCCATCAGAGATTGTATCCCAACGACCGCTCGCTTACCACGCCGCACATGCCCTGCTGCGGCTATCCGGGAGCGCGTTGCCCGAGCTGCTCGGCGAGCCCGAGGAGCAACCCTTCGGGTCCGCGGATGTAGCAAAGCCGATAGGCGTCCTCGTACTGAACCACATCGCCGACGAGCTGCGCGCCGTGGGTGCGGAGCCTGGCGAGCGTGTCGTCGATGTCGTCAACGGTGAACATGACCCGGAGGTAGCCGAGCGCGTTCACAGGGGCATTGCGGTGATCGGCGACAATTGGCGGGTCGAGGAAGCGCGAGAGCTCGAGCCGGCTGTGGCCATCGGGAGTGACCATCATGGCGACCTCGACGTGCTGGCGGCCTAATCCGGTGACGCGCCCGGCCCATTCCCCTTCGATGGTGGCTCGCCCTTCGAGCTTCATGCCAAGCTCGGCGAAAAAAGCGATGGCGGTATCGAGGGATTCCACCACGATTCCGACGTTGTCCATGCGCGTAAGCGCCATACCATCTCCTCACTAGTGCAATTACAGGCGGCCTTTTTGGCCCTGTCGCCTGTCCTTCTGGCTTTGTGAGGCTCTCGCTGTGCGGGCACTAGGCGCGTAACAGCCGCCGTAAGCGCGTGGCGCCACATGCTCACATCGCAAGAATCGTGCGCACGAAATCAGCCTCGGCGTGCCGCTTCGATCGCAGCGACGTCGATCTTCGTCATCCCCATCATCGTATCGAACGCGCGCTTGGCGGCAGCGGGATCGGGATCGCTGAGCGCCTCTGTCAGCGCCAGCGGCGTAATCTGCCAGGACAAACCCCATTTGTCCTTGCACCAGCCGCACATGCTCGCTTCACCACCGTTCCCGACAATCGCATTCCAGTACCGATCCGTCTCGGCCTGATCAGCGGTTGCGACTTGGAACGAGAATGCTTCGCTGTGCTTGAAGTCGGGGCCGCCATTGAGCCCGATGCAGGGGATACCCATCAGGGTAAACTCGACCGTCAACACAGCCCCTTGCTTCCCCGATGGGAAGTCGCCTGGGGCGCGATGCACCGCCGTCACCGACGAGTTGGGAAACGTCTCGGCGTAGAAGCGAGCGGCCTCTTCCGCGTCCCCGTCGTACCAAAGGCAAACCCTGTTCTTGGCTGGCTGTTCCATGTTCGTTCTCCGTTTCGCCCGTAGGAGCGCGCTCCCAAGGGCATAGTTATTGCGAGCGCACAACATCACCCGCAATACATAGTCGAACGAGACTCTGCGATTTCGACCGTGCGCCAAAAATCATCCGAGACAAAAGCGCCTCGTCCTATGATGGGTCAGCGAACCGGGATGCGCGGTATAATGATCTGGGGTTGCTTTTCTGCGCTGTGATGCGAAAGATTGCTCCCTGCCCGCATGTCGGAGCCGGTAGCCGCTGAGGATGGTGACGGCGCCGGTTTCAGCACGCTCTCGTGCGAGGCGCCGAGCCAGGAGACTCTGATCGCGGTCATGGCGACGAGCGGTGGAGCGCACCCCGTACTCCGATCAGACGTGAGCTTTCTGAGGGGTTACCGCATATCTCGCGCCACTACGGCGCCACCTCTCAGCCTCTCGCTCTAACGATACTACGGCCAGCCACAGCGTGGCAGCCTGATGAGGAGCCGACGATGGCCAAGAAGCTACAGGACAGAGTCGCCGTGATCACAGGGGGGACGCGCGGGTTGGGCCGCGCCATCGCCGAGGCCTACGCCCGCGAGGGCGCGGCCGTCGTCGTCGCCTCGCGCTCCGCGGAGTCGGTGCGCACGGCGGTTGACGAGCTGCGTGCCGCCGGTTACCAGGCAGATGGCATGCCCTGCGACGTGGGCGATCTCCACCAGGTGCGAGCGCTGGCTGAGCGGGCGCGCACAAGTTTCGGCGGCCTGGATATCTGGGTGAATAATGCCGGCATCTCCGGCATCTACGGCCCGACCTTGCGCACGCCGATCGAGCGCTTCGGCCAGGTTGTCCAGACCAACATCTACGGCACCTACCACGGCTCCAAGGTCGCGCTTGAGCACTTCCTCGCCCAAGGCCGGGGCAAACTGATCAACATGGTCGGTCGCGGCGACAAAGTCCCGGTCCCCTTCCAGAGCGCCTATGCATCGAGCAAGGCTTGGGTCCGCAGCTTCACCCTGGCCCTGGCCGGTGAATATCGCACCAGCGGCGTAGGTATCTTCACCTTCAACCCAGGCCTGGTGATCACCGATATGCTCACCGAGGTGGATGTGGCCGCGGGCTACGAGCGCAGCTTGCGCCCGCTTGATCTGGTCATCAGCCTCTGGGGCGAGCCACCGGAGGTACCGGCCCGCAAAGCCGTCTGGCTCGCCTCGCGGGCGACCGATGGGAAGACCGGGCTGTCCGTCTCGATGCTGACCCCTGGCCGCCTCGTCTACGGTGTGTTGCGCGCCGGATACCGGCGGCTCACGCGCCGCCCTCAAGCAGCGCCGCCCGTCCACCCGCGGCCCGTGGCCTGACAGAGGAGCCTGTCGTGTCGCGGAAGCTGGTCGTGGCCGCGTAGGTTGCCAGGCCGTTCGCCCTGCCTTGGTCGCTGGTCTGCGCGGTGATGAACGCCGAGCGGCGCTGCGGCAGTCGCGTGACGGCGACCTGCTTCCTGTCCCACGCCGACGGCAGATGGCCCTGCATCCCTATCTGTGACGAGTGGGCCAATGCCCACACCAGGGGTGCGCCGTGTGGCGCACCCCTGGTACGTTCCTACGCTGACTCACGGCCAATACTCAGGCCCCTAGAGCCGGCGACCTCAAGCACCTCATCATCCTCGATAAAAGTGCTCGGTTGGGTAGCCTCCCACCAGAACGAAGCGAGGCCGCCAGCAGCCAGAGCGAGCGCAACGAGCGTAGCCAGGCCCAGCTTCTTGATGCTGGTCATGGTATCTCTCCTGTGTGTTGATACATGCGTGCGGTGGGCGTTCCACCATGGCCACTGTAGCGCCGCCGATAAGGGGACTATATGGAGGCGCCCAGCTCGGCCAGTAAGATGACGCTCCAAACGGTCGAGCGATACTTCGGATTGTAGCCAGGGCCAAGCGTGACCCAGAAGCCTTCTGGAGCCATCTGGGCCAGGATGGCTGCATCGGGCCATCGGTGTGGGCCGCCCTCCGCGCGTCGCCTAGCTCAGGGTCGTGGCGGGGAGCAGGTGGGATCAGCGATGACCGTTTCGGCCGACGCTGGAGCGCCCGGACGAGACAGACCGGCTATGGGATGCGATGAGCACCCGGTACACACTCAAGAAGAGCACACTACCGCCGCTCGCCCAGTAGAACACCCGCATATAGGCTGTCCCGCTGTCGCTGCCACTCATTACCCCGTGGGCCAGCGCCAGGATGAAGATCGCGAAGCTGAGCATGTGCACGAGCCGCCACAGCCGCCGGCCCATGCGTTCACGCACGTAGAAACTCAGCCCGACCAGGGCCATCCCATAGAGCGCGAGCTGCCCCAACCCCACCCACAGAGGCGCGAAGTCGCTGTAGGCGAAGGGGATGAGCAGTTGCGCCGGCGTGGCCTTGATGTAGCGGTCGCCCAGCAGGATGAGCGCGTGGAAGAGGGCGAATGCCAGGCCGAGCAGGCTGGCGTGCTGGTGGAGTTCGAAGGCGGTCGGGCCGCCCGGCCAGAGCCGGGCCAGCCTGCCGCTCATCAGCAGCCCGAAGAGCATAGCGAGCCAGAGCAGTCCGTAGGCGGCCAGGGCGCTGCTGCGGGCGAGGTACCAGTAGGCCTTGGGCTCGGCGCCGAGCAACGACGCGCTTAGGCCCGGCAGCCAGGCCGGCAGCGCCACCGCGGCGGCAAGGGCGCCGGCGGCTGTGCCAAGCAGCAGCCCAACGAGCGCCTGCGGGGAGATGGCCGGCGCCAGGCTGGCGAGCTCGTCGCCCAGCTGGGCGCCACCGGCCGGGCGGAGCTCCGGCGCTGGGGTGACTGGCGGCCTCGGCGTCATAGCGTGGCCGGTCGGGGCCTCCGCTGCTGCGCCGTGCTTGGCGGCGTTCGCCGCCCGGATCGCGGCCAGACGTGCAGCTTTCGCGTCGCTCATGCGCTTCCTCCCTCTACAGCCTCCCAGCGGTAGGCATCGAGCGTCGCCGTGCGCACCACGCGCCCGCTCTCGGTGAGCAGCAGCCCGGCCAGGTGCGGCCGGGCCACGAGCCAGGCCATCCCGGCATCGCTCCCCAGGATGAGGGCGGCCTTCGCCGCCGCCTCGGCCTCCTGGGCGCTCGGCGCGACCACGGTTGCCGTGAGCAGGTCTGTCGCCGCCGGCTCGCCGCTGCGTGGGTCGATGATATGGTGGCCCTCGAGTTCGCCACGGCGCCAGCGACGGTAGTCGCGGCCCGAGGTGGCCACGCCGCCAGCATGGAGCAGCAACAGGTCGAGGGGCTCGTCCGGGCAGAGCGGGTCGGCGACAGCGATCGGCCAGGGCGAGCCGTCGGTTTGCGGCCCGCTGACCGCGATGTCGCCGCCGACGTCCACCAGCGCTGGCCCGATGTCCTTGAGTCGCCGTGCGGCCATGTCGGCTGCCCAGCCCTTGGCGAAGCCGCCCAAGTCGAGGCGCAACCCCTGCGGCAGCGTGACCGCGCGGCGGTAGGCGTCTAGATGCACCAAGCGCCAGTCGCCCGAGCTTGTTTGCCGGGTGGCACCCGACCTGACGGCTGTCGCCTCGTGCTCCAGCGCGGCGAAGTCGCGATCATAGCCGGCGCGCTCAAGGGCGTCGAGCAGGGTCGGGGTGACCAGCCCGCCGCTCAGGCGCGCCGCCTCCAGGCTGGAGCCGATCACTGCCCAGAGGGTCGCGCTGACCGGCATTGGGCCAGCGCCGGCTTGGTGGTTGAGTGCTACCAGTTCGCTGTCGGAGCGGAAGCGGCTGAGCGCCCGTTCCCAGGCGGCGAACCATCCGGGCACCTCGGCGAGGGCGGCCTCGGCCGCAGGACCGGTGGCATCGAGGGCGGCCAAAAGCCGGCAGCCCATGGCGTAGCTGATCATCTGCAGCACCGCATCCTCCTAGCGCGATGAACGAGTGACCGTGATTGGGACTGGGCGCGCGGGCGCGGGCGGCGCGCTGACGGCGCGCAGCGGCGCGGCGGCTTCCACATGGGCGGCGGGGCGGGCCTGAGGCGCGCGAGCAACGCCATCCACCGCCAGCGCTGCCACCTCGGGCAGTGTCGGGATCTGCGGCGGCGCGAGCAGCCAGGCGGGCGGCGAGGCCGCCGCAGGGGCGGGTAGGTCGGCCGCTCGGGCAGGGACCGCCTCCCCAACTGTCAGCGCGACCCATCCCCCAAGGGTGGTCGCCACGGCGGCCGCGCTGATCACAAGCTTGATGCTCCGGGTCTTGATACGTGTGCTGGCAGGCTGGCGGGTCATATGCTGCTCCTTGGGTGCCTGGGGCTCTAATCGTCGTGCTGCTCGGTTGCGTGCTCATTGTCGGCGTGCTCGTGCTCGTCGCCGTCACCCACGCGGGCGTAGACCACCTGGCCTGTCGCGGCGTCCACGTAGACCTTGGCGCCATCGGTGAATTTCACCTCGTAGACCAACGTACCGTGCTCGTCCTCGCGCTCCACTTCGCGTACGGTCCCACCGCCGCGGTAGCTCACCGCCACCTCGGCCGCCTGCTCGGCGCTCACCGCGCCGTCGCGGGCTGGGGCAACATTGCTGGCGAGTACCGTGCCGCTCTGGGCGTCGATATAGAGCGTGCCGCGGTCGAGGATCACCTCGTAGGCGAGGGCGCCCTGGTAGCTCACCAGTTCCGCCGGCTTCGCCAGCACCCCGCCGGGTGCTGCAGCCAGGGCGAGCTGTTGGGCCTGCTCGGCCGAGATGGTGTCGTTGGGCGTGACCTGTGCGGCCGGCGCCTCGGGGGCGGAAGTCTCGGCAAGCCGGGCGTTGGCGGCGGCGATCTGCCGGTTGGCCTCCTCCAGGCGGCGATTCGCCTCGGCGAGCGCGGTCTGGTAGGCGGCCTCGCGCTCCTGGATGAGCGCCTCGATCGCGGGGTCGAGGGTGGTCGCAGCCGCTGGCGGGTCAAGGGCTTCCGTGGCGGCAGCGGTGGGGGCGAGGTCGGCGGCCCGGCTGAGTTGGCTTACCAGGCCGCCCAGCAGCACCAGCACAAAGGCGGTGATGGCGGCGGCGATTCCTAGTTTTGTGCGCTGACTCATCGTGGGTGGCTCCTTCTCTCAGCGGGTCGTGAGCATGGGTATAAGCCAGCCCGCTGAAACTCGTCGATCAGCAAGTTGTGCGGGCTGAGCAGGATCCGAATGCTCGCCATCGGTGGCCTCACTTCCGGTAAACCTCGATCCTGCCCCAGCCTAGCAGCGCTGGTTGAGAAAGAGCTTGGAAAGGTTGGCGGATTTTCCAATCTTTTTCCAAGCATCGCGGCGTATGCTGGAGGCGAGGAGGGACGACATGCGCGTGCTGCTGATCGAGGATGACCGGCGCCTGGCCCGGCTCATCGCACGAGTGTTGGGCGACGAGCATTACCAGGTCGACCTCGCCCACGACGGCGAGGCCGGCTTAGACCTGCTGCTGCGCGCTATCTACGATGTGGCGATCGTGGACTGGATGCTGCCGGGCCGCGACGGGCCAAGCATCTGCCGCGCGGCGCGGGCCGCCCGCCTGCCCACGGCGCTGCTGCTGCTCACCGCTCGCGGCCAGGTCGAGGATAAGGTCGCCGGCTTCGACAGCGGCGCCGATGACTACCTGGTCAAGCCCTTCGCCTTCGAGGAGTTGCTCGCCCGTGTGCGCGCCCTCGGCCGCCGCTTCACGCTCGCCGGTGAGAGCGGCGAGCTACGGGTGGGTGCCCTGGTGCTCGACCTGCGCGGCCACACTGCCCGGCGCGGCGCGCGCCCGCTCGAACTCACCCCCACCGAGTGGAACCTGCTCGAGTACCTGCTGCGCAACGCCGGCCAGTGCCTCAGCCGCCAGCAGATCCTCGACTACGTCTGGTCCTACGAGCACGATGTGCAGCCGCAGATGGTGGACGTCTACATCTCCTACCTACGCCGCAAGCTGAACGGCCCGGGCGAGCGCGACCCGATCGTCACCGTGCGCGGCTTGGGATACCGGCTGGAGGCCAGCAGTGTTTAGGGGGCTGCGCCTGCGGCTCACGCTGCTCTACACCCTGGCGGCGCTGGCGCTGGTGGCGCTGGTCGGCGGCGGGGCCTACCTGGTGGTGGCGCGCTACTTCCGCGGGGTGACCGACCTGGCGCTACAGCACAAAATGGCCCACGAGTTCCACGCCCTGGCGGCGCCCATCCCGCCCGAGTTGGCCCCCGCCGACCGCGACTGGTCGATCGTGCGCGGCGAGCTCGGCTTGCTCACCCAGCCGCGCGCCGCCTCCGGCCT
>DAOUGF010000884.1:0-1705 GCA_034429295.1 Chloroflexaceae bacterium | reverse complement strand
TTCGATGTCACCGCCAGCATAGCGCTGCTGGTGCTGCTCTCACCTCTGCTGTTGCTGATCGCGCTGCTGATCAAGCTCGAGTCGCCTGGCCCCGTCTTCTTTTTGCAGGAGCGGATCGGCGAGCAGGGCCGTCGCTTCAAGATGATCAAGTTCCGCAGCATGTACGAGGACGCCGACCGGCGCTGGCAGGAGGTCGCTCGCCGTGACGAGCAGGGGAATCTCATTCATAAGCTGGAGGACGATCCCCGTGTGACGCGGGTGGGCCGCAAGCTGCGCCGCACCAGCCTCGACGAGCTCCCCCAACTGATCAATGTGCTGCGGGGCGAGATGAGCCTGGTCGGGCCGCGGCCGGAGATGCCCTACATCGCCGCCGAGTACGAGCCCTGGCAGTGGCAGCGCTTCCGCGTGCCGCCGGGGATGACCGGCTGGTGGCAGGTCAATGGCCGCAGCGATAAGCCCATGCACCTCCACACCGAGGACGACCTCTACTACATTCAGAACTACTCCTTCTGGCTCGATCTGCGGATCCTGTTCAAGACGATTATCGTGGTCTGGCAGGGGCACGGGGCATACTAGCGAGCTGTTTTGAGCGTACCTGGCACAACCCGATCCACCCTGGCCTATGTGCGGTTGCCGCACCTTACGCTCAGCATGGCCGAGTGGGCGGTGTTGCGCTGGTTGCTCCCCCTCGCCCTGCTTCAAGGCCTGCTCTACATCATTGTTGTCCCACCTTGGGAACACTATGATGAGCCGGGCCATTTCGTCTATGCCGCTGAGATCGCGGCGGGCGAGTTGCACGAGCGCGGGCCTGCTGCGGTTGCGATCAGCCGCGAGGTCGCCGACTCGATGGTGCGGCACGGCTTCCTCAATGGCCAGTTTCGACCAGATCTGATCGCACCCGGCGTGATCCGGGTGGCCGAGAATCAGCGGGTGCATCCCCCGCTCTACTACGCGCTGATCGCCCTGCCGCTCAGGCTCGTGCGCTTTCTCTCTGTCGAGACCCAGCTCTATACTGCTCGCACCGTCAGCCTGCTGCTCTACGCTCTCACCATCGTTACGGCTTGGCGCATCGCGGTTGTGGTTGTGCCCGATGAGCCACTGGTGCAGCGGCTGTTTCCGCTCTTGGTGCTGCTGGTGCCGAGCTTCGCCGACCTGATGACGGCGGTGAACAACGACGTACTGCTGAACTTCGCTGTGACGGCGGCGCTGCTCGGCGCGGTGCTGCTGATCCGGGATGGGTTGCGCCCGCTGCCGGCGACGCTGGCGCTGCTCGGGCTGGCCGTGGCCGTTGCTGCGAAGCGCACAGGTCTAGCGGCGGCCATTCCCGTCGGGCTGGCCTTTGTCTGGTCGCTGCACCGCAGGGCGATAAGCCTGCGCCTGGTGCTCGCCGGCCTGGCCCTGCTGATCGTCCTGGCGGTGGCGGCCCTGCGCCTGGTCCAGCTGAGCGGGCCGGAGGGGCCGTATCTAGTGCTCGAGACGCGGCCCTGGCTCGACACGCTCGACCGGCTCTACTTACGGCTGAATATCGCCGCCTGGCTGCGCTCTGCGAGCGATCTTGCCGCATCGATCGGGCCCTACCAGGCGCTGGCCGTCGTCGGCTTCACAAGCTTTTGGGCGCGGCTGAGTTGGGGGAACGTGGCGTTGCCGCCGCTCTGGGATTGGCTCTTCGCTGGCCTCTGTCTTGCAGCTGTGATCGGGCTGATCG
>DAOUGF010000883.1:0-9907 GCA_034429295.1 Chloroflexaceae bacterium | reverse complement strand
CCCAGCAGCGCGGCGATCAGGGCGACGTTGGCACCAACCAGCAGTTGCTCCCGTGGGCGGCGCGGGCGCCGCGCGACCGCGGCCCGGGGCTGCAGATCCAGCGGCACCGCGGCCCGCGCCGCCAGCCGCGTGTAGACCAGGCTGAGCGCCAGGGTGCAGGCCGCCTGGATCAGGGCCAGCGTCGCCGCCACATCCAGCCGCAACAGCTGCTGCGTCTGCCGATAGATCTCCACCTCGAGCGTAGCCATGCGCGGCCCGCCAAGGATCACAATTACCCCGAAGCTGGTGAAGGTGAAGATAAAGACCAGTAGCGCCGCCGCGCCCACCGCAGGCAGCAATAGCGGCAGCGTCACCCGCAGCAGCGTGCGTCGCCGCGAGGCGCCGAGCATCACCGCCGCCTGCTCCAGCCGCGGGTCGAGGTTGGCCCAGAAGCCGCCCACCAACCGCAGCACCACCGTGTAGTTGTAGAAGACGTGGGCCAGCAGCACCAGCCAGAGCCCACCCTGCACGCGAACAGGCTCCAGTCCGAGCCCCATGAGCGCCTGGTTGAGCAGCCCGCGCGGCCCGAGCAGCGCCCCAAAGGCCGCCGCCACCACCACCGTCGGCATCACAAAGGGCACACCGGCCAGCGCCCGCAGCAGCCCCTTGCCGGGAAACTCGTAGCGCGCGAAGACATAGGCGCCCGGCAACCCCGCGGCCAGCGTCAGCGCCGTCGAGAGCAGCGCCTGCCAGGTGGTGAACCAGAGCACCTGCCGATAGTATGGCTCGGCCAGCGCCTCCAGCAGCCCGCCCAAGCCCTCGGCGAAGCTCAGGCGCAGGATGGCGATGAGCGGGTAGAGGAATAGAATCGCGAAATACACGAGGGGGATAGCGAAAAACACGGATCGCAAGACGAGGCGAAGCCTCAACGCGAACACGCGATAGGCCGAAAACGGAGGACGCGAAAACAGGGCGTTACCACGAGCTGTCTCCCCGCCGCTCACGGGCTCGCCACCCATGGGCTCGCCGCTCACAGGCTCACCACCCATGGGCTCGCCGCTCACGGGCTCGCTGACCGCGGGCTCACTGGCCACGGACTTGCCGCTGGTGCTCTTCACTCCCCACCCTTTCGCGCCTTCACCTTTCGCGCCTTTCTTTCGCGTCCTCCCTTTCGCGTCTTCGCGCTTTCGTTTCGCGTTTTTCGCCCCCTTTCGCGTCTTTCGCGATCCAAACATCCCCCCTACCGCAACACGATCGTCGTCCACTCCTCGATCCACGCCTCGCGCCCCTGCTCGATCTCCTCCGCGCTCAGCGTCGCCGGCTGCTCCGGCACCTCGGCGAACTGCGTAAACACCTCGGGCAGCGGCGCCTCCGGGTTCGCCGGGTAGACAAACATCTGCAGCGGCACATCCGCCTGGAGCTGCGGCCCCAGCATAAAGTCCACGAAGCGCCGCGCCAGCTCCTCCCGCTGCGTGCCCTTGAGGATGCCCACGAACTCCACCTGCCGGAACACCCCGCCCGGCACCAGCAGGTTGCCCGTGGGCGGCTCGCTCAGCCTGCCCTCGCTGAAGAAGACCTCGGCGGCTGGGCTGGTCGAGTAGCTCACCACCAGCGGGTACGGCCCATCGCCGCTGCTGCCGCTGAACTGCGTATAGTAGGCGTCCGACCAGTCCTGGCTTACATAGACCTCGTTGGACCGCAGGTCGCGCCAGAAATCCTGCCAGCTATAGCCCTCGCCCTCACCGAAGTGGGCGATCGTGGCCAGCAGGAAGGCCAGCCCAGGCGAGGAAGTCGCCGGGTTCTGCACCACCAGCTGCCCGCGCCACTCCGGCCGCGCCAGCTCCTCGATGCTGGTTGGCGGCTTGCGCCCCGCGGCCGCCAGCGCCTCCTTATCGTAGTTGATATTCACGTAGCCGTAGTCCACCGGCAGCAGCCGGTTGCTCGGATCGAGCCGCAGCTCCTCGGGGATGGCGGCCAGGGCCGGCGACTCGTAGGGCAGGAAGATGTCGGCGGCGAGGGCTCGGCTGAGGAAGGTATTGTCCACGCCGTAGAACACATCGGCGAGGGGAGCATCTTTGCTGAGGATGGCCTGGTTCAGCGCCGTGCCAGTATCACCGGCCTTCAGCACCTCAACCTGCACGCCGGCCTCTTGCTCGAAGGCCGCCAGCACCTCCTCGCTCACATTGAAGCTATCGTGGCCCATCACCACCAATGTTTCGGTCCCCGTTGGCGCCTCCTCGGTCGGCGCCTCCGCGGCTGGCGCCGTGGCCACGGGTTGGGCCGTGGGGTCGCTCGCGCCTTGCTGCCCGCAGGCAACGAGCAGCAGCCCAAGGATCAGCAGCGGAATACATCTTCGCATACAGTTCCTCTCTTTCTGCACCCAGAGGGGCGGAGCTTGTGCCGGCCCTGCCTCGCGTGATGGATCCGACGATGACGCACCTCCGGGCTGCCCAGTGCGTGATCTGGCAGGATTCTTGGGATTGAAGCACTGTCAATTGACGTCAGAAAGCCGTCGCGGTACAGATAGCGGACTACTGACTACGCTGTACGGACACTAGCCTCTGTGTCCCTGTGGTGAAACAACAAAAGCCGCCGACCTGGTGTAGGATCGGCGGCCATAGCGGCTGCTGCGCTTCCCTACGCTGGCATAACCCAGGTCAGGTTCCACGGGTCAGCGGCATCTTGGGGCCGCAATCTCAGCCGGGCTCTCCCGGCACCCCGAGCAGGTTCTGTTGTTCGCTCGCTATCCTAGCACGGGGGCCACATGCCGTCAATGCGAAAGATCGAGCTTCTCGTTCTTACCGAGCTGTCGCTCGTCGCCGGTGATCATCGCCTTGGCGAAATCGATCGCGCGCCCGACCGCGTTGCTACCCGACTCCCAGTACTCGGCCCGCTCAACCCGCACCTTCAGTAGAGCCAGGTTCGGGTCGTCGGGACCATTGGGGAACCAGATCTTCAGCGGCTCGCTCCAGTACTCACGCACCCGCTGCCGATCGTGCACCAGCGTGGCGCTGCCGGAGACAGAGACGTAGCGCTGGTCGTCGGGCGCGGCGTAGCTCACATTTACTTGGCGCTCCCGCTGGATCTCCTGCACCTTCGGCGCGTCGGCGGCGGTGAGGAACCAGAGATCGCCGTCGAACTCGGTTTCCTGCGTCCCCATCGGGCGGCTACGCAGACTGCCATCAGGCTCGACGGTGGTGAGCATAGCGAATTTGATGCCTTTGATCAGCTTCCGTAGCTTCGCGATCGCCTCGGCGCGCGTAGTGGGCTCCTGGTCCATGAGATTCTCCTCAGCAATACTTCAGGCGCTATGTGGCAAGCAACATTTGTACCAGTAGGGGCGGCCCATCGTGGCCGCCCCCTATCACCAATAGAACTCTTACACTCCAGGGCCTTTTCCGAAAACCCCGTGTGCTATACTAGAAGTGTCTGTCGCCCGCCGGGCCAATGGCCCGCCTGACGCCCCGCGTCCTGAGGGCGCGCAGCGAGAATTCAGCGAGGGAATGAGCAATATGAGACTTGAGCGCTTTACCGAGAAGGCGCAGGACGCGTTTCAGGCCGCTCAGGAAATCATGCAGGAGCAGCATCATACTCAGCTCGACGTCGAGCATGTCTTTCTAGCTATGCTGCGCCAGCGTGATGGCCTGGCCCCCCGCGCCCTCGCCCGTTTGAATGTTGACCCAGAGACGATCTCCCAGCGCGTTGAGCGTGAGCTCGAGAAGTCGCCGAAGGTCTACGGCCAGTACGGCTTCGGCAACCAGGTCTACGTCACCCCGCGCACCCAGCGTCTGGTGAAGCGGGCCGAGGAGGAGGCGAACCGCCTCGGCGACCAGTACGTGGGCGTCGATCACCTGCTGATCGCCCTCAGCGGCGAGCGGGAGGGCGCCTCGGCTCGTATCCTCAACAGCTTTAATATCGACCAGGAGCGGATCTACCAGGCTCTGATGGAGATCCGCGGCTCCCAGCGCTCCGACGACCCGAGCGCCGAGAGCCGCTACGAGATCCTCGAGAAGTACTCCACCGACCTCACCGAGCTCGCCAAGGAGGGCGCGCTCGACCCGGTGATCGGCCGCGAGCCCGAGATCACCCGCGTGATCCGCATCCTCTCCCGCCGCACCAAGAACAACCCGGTGCTCGTCGGCGAGACAGGCGTCGGCAAGACGGCGATCGCCGAGGGCTTAGCCCAGCGCCTCGTCAGCGGCGATGTGCCACCCACCCTCCGCGACCGCAAGCTGCTCGCGCTGGATCTGGCGGGCATGGTCGCCGGCTCTAAGTTCCGCGGTGAGTTCGAGGAGCGGCTCAAGGCCGTGATGGACGAGGTTCGCAACGCCAAGGGCAAGGTGATCCTCTTCATCGATGAGCTGCACACGGTGGTGGGCGCAGGCGCCGCCGCCGGCTCGATCGACGCCAGCAATATGCTCAAGCCGGCCCTCAGCCGCGGCGAGATCCAGGTTGTCGGCGCCACCACGATCGACGAGTACCGCAAGCATATCGAGAAGGATGCGGCGCTGGAGCGCCGCTTCAGCCCGGTGTTCGTTGAGGAGCCCGACATCGAGACCACGGTTGAGATGCTTCGCGGCCTGCGCAAGCGCTACGAGGAGCACCACCAGCTGACGATCAGCGACGAGGCCCTCACCGCAGCCGCCCAGCTCTCCAGCCGCTATATCAACGACCGCTTCCTGCCCGATAAGGCGATCGACCTGATCGACGAGGCATCGGCCAAGCTGCGCATCGACATCTTCGCCATGCCGCCGAACCTCAAGGAGCAGGAGAACGAGCTGCGCAGGCTCCAGCCGGAGGAGGAGGAGGCCGGCGCCCGCCGCGACTACGAGCGCGCCGCGCTGCTCCGCTCCCGCTACCTGGCCCTCAGCGAGGAGTTCGAGGCTGCCCGCGCCGCCTGGCTCGCCTCTTCCAACCTCGATGAGATCGTGGACGACGAGGACGTGGCCCAGATCGTCTCGAGCTGGACGGGTGTGCCCGTGAGCCGCATGCTGGAGACGGAGCGCGAGAAGCTGGTCGATATGGAGGCCCGCCTCCATCAGCGGGTGATCGGCCAGCACGAGGCGATCGTCGCCCTCTCCGACGCCATCCGCCGCGCCCGCAGCGGCCTGCGTGACCCGCGCCGCCCGATCGGCAGCTTCATCTTCGTCGGCCCCACCGGCGTGGGCAAGACCGAGTTGGCCAAGGCGCTCGCCGAGTTCATGTTCGACAGCGAGGACGCGATGACCCGCGTCGACATGAGCGAGTTCCAGGAGCGCCACACCGTCAGCCGGCTGATCGGCGCGCCCCCCGGCTACGTCGGCTACGACGAGGGCGGCCAGCTCACCGAGAGCATCCGCCGCCGGCCCTACCAGGTGGTGCTCTTCGATGAGATCGAGAAGGCCCACCCCGATGTCTTCAATGCCCTGCTCCAGGTGCTCGACGATGGCCGCCTCACCGATGGCCAGGGCCGCACGGTGGACTTCCGCAACACCGTGATCATTATGACGAGCAACGCCGGCACCGAGCATCTCCAGGGCGGCGGGATCGGCTTCTCGGCCGGTGGCAGGGGCGGCAAGCAGTTCGATATGAAGGAGGCTCGCAAGAAGGTCGACGACGCGCTGAAGCAGACCTTCCGGCCCGAGTTCCTCAACCGCATCGACGACATCATCCTCTTCCACCCGCTTACGATGGAGGATCTGACTCAGATCGTGGATCTGCAGGTGGGCGAGCTGGTGGAGCGCCTGCGCGACCAGAAGATCGCGCTGACGCTCACCCAGAGCGCCAAGGAGTTCCTCGTCAGCGAGGGCTTCAACCCGGTGTACGGCGCGCGGCCCCTGCGCCGCACCGTGCAGCGCCTGCTTGAGACGCCGATCTCCCGCGAGTTGCTGCGGGGCGTGTTCAAGGAAGGCGATACGATCGAGGTCGATCTGGAGAATGGCCAGCTGGTCCTCCACCGGGGCGGTGTGCTCGAGATGGAGAGCAAGCGCCCCGCCGAGCCCCTCGGCGCGTAAGCGCCCTACGCACCCCTGGCGCCCCCGCAAAAGTTGTTGTGGGGGCGCCGTTTTTTACAGTTTCGTTATGCCAGGAGATTATTTGTTGATATAGCGTTAAAACTAGCAGCAATATGCTATGCTTATACTCAGAAGCCCCGACGGGGCGCGAGCCTGGATCAGTCTGAGGGGCAGGGGGTAACATGGGCGCAGCCAGCTCGACCGCAACACAAGTTCAATCACTCCAGAGCCGCACGGCCCGCCTACGCGAGGCGCTCAGCGGCTGCGGCGCGCTGCTCGCCGCCGCCCGCCGCAGCGACCCGCTGCCGCTACTACGGGATCTCGTCGGCGATTGGCTCCACGCCGAGGCGGTGGAGATCGAGGTGCCAGCCGGTACAGGCGACCTCTACTCGGACGATCCGCTGCGGATCTGCGGGCCGGTGACGATCGGCCGCCGCGTGATCGGGCGGATCGAGGCCAGGCGCACTTGGCCCTTCGATGAGGATGATCGCGCCTTGCTCTCAGCCATCGGCCAACTGATCGGCGCCGCCTTCGAACATACCACCCTCGAAGGTTTAGTCGAACAGTACGCAAGCCAGGCCCGGGCCAACGCCGATACGCTCGACCGGCTGCTCGCCTTCGGGCGCGAGGTGGTGAACGCGGCCGCCGAGCCGATCACCCTCGCCCGGCAGATCATCACCCAGGTGCCGGAGATGGTCGGCGGCGAACGCGCCTCGGTGCTGCTGTTGCCCCATACGCTCGACGAGCCTGTGCTGGTCCTGAGCAACGGCATGATCTCCACGCCCGACCGCGCCCGCGAGGTGCTCGAGAACGGCCTCGCCGGTATGGTGCTGCGGGACCGCGCCCCGCTGATGATCGACGAGACGGACACCGACCGTCGCTGGCTGGAGCTGCGGCTGAGCCAGGACGACACCCGCACCCGCTGCGCTATGGCCGCGCCGCTGCTCTCCGGCGAGCGCGCCCTCGGCGCCCTCACGGTCACCACCACCCAGAGCCGGCTCTTCAACCCGGCCCAGCTCAACCTGCTTGAGCTCGTCGCCAGCCACGTCGCCGTCGCCATCCACGCCGCCAACTTGGAGGCCCGCATGCAGCCCCTCGCCGGCCGCCTCGAAACTATGGCCGGTGAGCTCGAGGCGGCGCTGCAGGCGGCCGAGGCCGGCGACAAAGCCGCGCTCGCCACGGCCCGCGCCCTCGCCGCCCAGCTGCGGAGCGAGGCCGAGGGGCTGCCTCAGAGGTAAAGGGCTGGCATCATGTCGTAGGGCCAGAGCTGTGGCGCAACCACGGCTCTGGCCCTACTTCTTGCCCTCGTTTTCTGGTCGAGGATGTGATCGCCGGGCGATATGGCTCGCCGGCGATCAGATGGTGGCGGGCAGGGAGGGATTCGAACCCTCGACAGTGTTACCACTGTACGGCATTTCCAGTGCCGCGCACTAGACCAGACTATGCGACCTGCCCTCAACGCCCGATTTTACCACGAGGCTGGTGCCGGCGCAACTTATAATAGGGCTGTCTGTCGCATCGAATGAAAGGACCACCTATGGCTCTGCGGCGCCATCTCCCCACCCTACTCGCCCTGCTGCTCGCCGTCGTCCTCGCGCCTCTGGCTCGTCCTACAGGCGCCGCCGACCCGCCCGCCCCCACCGCCGCCGGCCTCGGCGACGTTTACCTCGCCCTCGGCGACTCGCTTGCTACCGGCGACGAGCATCCAGATAACAACGACCAGGCGCCGGGCTACCCCGCCTACCTCCACCAACTCCTTGAGCAGGGAGGGTCGATCGCGCTGGAGAACCTCGGCGTGAGCGGCGAGACTAGCAGCAGCATGCTCGCGCCAGGAGGGCAGCTGGATCAGGCCGAGGCCTTCATCAGCGCCGAGCGGGCCGCCGGCCGCCGGGTGAGCCCGGTGACGCTAAGCATCGGCGGCAACGATATGGTCAACGTGCTGCTGCCGGGCAGCAGCGCCACCATCAGCGATACCCTGGTCAGCTACCGCGCCAACCTCGTGCAGATCCTCGACAGGCTCGTGGCCGCCCTCGATGACGGCGGCCAGCCGAGCGGCGACCTGCTGATCATGAACTACTACAACCCCTACCCGAACCTGCGAGCCTCCAGCCCGCTGCCGCTCAACGCCGACCCCGACAGGGACGTGCTGCGCTTCAACGAGATCATCGCGGAGGAGGCGGCCGCCCGCGGCATCACCGTTGTTGACGTCTACTCCGCCTTCCGCGGCCGCGAGTCCAGTCTGACCTTCGTGCGCTTCCCTTACAACTTCTTCGACCAGGCGAATCTCTTCCGCAACTTCGACTATCACCCCCGCGTTGAGGGTCATCACGTGATCGCCAGGAGCTTCGCCGAGGCCACCGGCTACGCGATCCCGCTGCCGCGGCTGTACCTGCCCGTCACACGGGAGGTCGGGGGCCAGTAGGGCCGAAGCATTCGCTGTAGGGCCGAGGCATTCGCCGTGTGAATGCCTCGGCCCTACATTTTGCCTACATCAGCACCCGCAGCGTCGGGTTGCAGGCCTCCGAGGCGAGGTGGTCGATCAGGTCGTGGAGCATCGCGGTGGCCACAGGGTCACGGCCGATCTGCTGCGCGAGCGCGAAGGTGGTCATCACCACACGTCCGTTGCCGTAACGGAACTGCAGGGTGTGGGTCACAGGATGGCGCACCCAGCCCGCGACCATGCCAGCGAGAATGTCGGGCTGCACAGCCGGGTCCTCCACGGGCACGCCGACGATGGTGTGCTGTGGCATCACGTTGTGGTAGGGCATGGTGAGCGGATTCTGCGGCTGGAGGCGCTTATGGACCTCTGGCCGCAGCCAGCTGTAGCTGCTGATCCACGCGCCACTGTAGGCGCCGCCGCGGCCCTGAGCCCAGAAGAAGGGGCTCACCCCCTGGCAGAGGAACAGCAGATCGCCGCCCGCCCGCACCCAAGCCAGCAGCTCGGCGGTGGGCCGCGCCGTCACCGCGAGGCGGGCCTCGGCAAGCCCGGCGGCCAGGCTATAGCCGGCCAGCCCCAAGCCCTCGGCGAGCGAGGCGTCTGCGGCGATGGGCGCGCCGTAGCCGGGGCTGCGGGCCGCGGCCGGCAATGCTAGCAGCTCCAGCTCGTTGTAGGCCAGTGGCTTGCCCGCCCCATCCCGCAGGGTGAACTTGAGCGTCAGCGGTCGGGTCGCATCCAGCCTGGGCGGCGTCACGCTGATGCTGCCCAGGCTCGCCACGGTGGCGCGGGCGAGGGCCGGCGCATCGAGCTCCTGCCGCTCGCCATCGTCCAGCGACCAGGCGAGGGTCGCGCCGTCCCAGGCTTTGTCGCCGTAGCGAGAGGCCTCGAGCGTCACCGCGACGGGCTGGTCGTCCCAGGTGGCGTAGCGCTCCGGCGTCGGGATGATCACGTCGGGGCTGTTGATGCTGGCGAACTGGTCGTGGAAGAGCTTCGGGCGGCGGTTGAAGTCGAGCAGCCCGTTGCTCTCCCAGTAGATGTCGCTCAGCTCAGTGATCACGTAGCCGGCCATGCCCGGCTGGCGGCGCATGGTCTCGATCTCGTACTTGAGCGCGGCGAACTGGTGGCGCTGCGTGGCCGCGGCGAACGCCTCGTAGTCGGGCCAGATCGCCGTGAGGCCGAGGGCGGCGAAGCGCTCCGCCACGCCCTGCGGCCAGCCCGGCTCACCCTCCCAGGGCGACCACCAGGGGCCGAGGTGGAACCAGTCGGGGTCGGCGCCGCCGGCGGCGTCCCGCAGCCCCTTGAGCGAGGGCAGGCCCCAGTTACCGAACTCAGAGAGGATCAGCGGCTCGTGGCCGGTGCGTGTGGCATCCCCGTGCTGCGAGTAGGTCCAGGCTGGGCGCAAGGCGAACTGCTCGATGCCAGCAGCGAAGAGGGCCGCGTGGTCGGGGATGTTGGTGTAGATGTGGTAGTCGTCGATGTCGCTGCGGACGTGGATATT